>JAQCNR010000035.1 GCA_028274925.1 Halovenus sp. | reverse complement strand
AGCGCTCGACGTACTCGTCGTAGGCAGCCAGTTCGTGGTCGTGATTACCGGGCAACAGCGTGATGTCGATGTTTGCTCCCGTTTCGCGCAACTGCTCGAACAGGTCGGGATAGGCCGCTTCCAGCGCGTCGAACTTCTCGATACCGTCGATAGTGGTGAACTCCCACAACCCGAAGGCGTCGCCGTTGATGATGAGTTCGGCGTTTTCCTCCGTGGTCGCCAGTCGGTCGAGAAAACCGAGCAGTTCCTCGATAAAGTCAACCTGCTCAAGTTGTTCGTCACCCCCGATGTGGAGGTCGCTGATGACGTAGTACACCCGGTCGTCGTCGGCCATCTGCCGTCTCTTTTCCGCCGACGGTGATAAGTCTGCGGTCAGTAGGCCAGACGGCAACACTGTCCGCTCACCACAGAACATATATTTTTGCCGGAAAACATTAAAAACATGAATAACCTTATGCGGTTGCAACTAATCGGCATGGCCCTCCTGTTGACCGCGACAGGTGCAGAGTTGCTCCGGGAAGGGGTCACTCAGTTGCTGTGGGCCAGCGTCCTCGCGGTTGGGGCCGCAGTCTGCGTACTTGCCTGGCGCTGGCGGCTCAAAGCCGTGTTGTCGGTTCCGTCGGTTGATGAGTTGTATGCGTTGGCGATCAGCTTGTCTGTGGTGTTACTGGTCTCTGGCGGGATGCTCTGGCTTCGAATGGTCAATGCACCACTCTACCACATCCTCGCACATGGACTGCTCCTCGGCTGGTTTATCACTCTCATCGCAGAACGAATCGATCACCGGAGGGGAGTCCAGAACGTGGCTGAGGCGTAATCACCGAACCAGCGGCATCGAGTAACTTCGCTCGCGCTTGCAGACTTCCTCCCACGTCCGCTCGCACTGGCAGGACACCTGCTCGAAGACGGCGGGGTCCTGTCGAAGATTGAAGTCCTTGATTGCGCGCTGGACCCGGTCGTCGCACTCGCCGCAGTTGTGCGAGCCACGGTCGCTGCCGTGGCCGACCGGGTCGGAGACGACAATCACGTCCTCGTCTGCTGTCGATTCGAGCACCTCGGCGACCGACCACAGCCACGGCGGGCGGTAGCCGTCGTCGAAGTAGAGCTGTTCGACCATCGTGAACTGCTGGACGTTGGTTGGATTCATCGAGACGGTGTGACAGCCCTCGACGGCGGCACAGCGACGAATCGAGCGCTTCATGTCCTCGATAGCCTCGGACTCCGAGAGGAACGGCGGCTTCAGCAGCAGGTAGGCTTTGACGCCTGCTCCGGCCTCCTGCGCAGCTTTGGCAGCCCGCTCGAACTCTGAAAAGTCGAAATACTTGTTGATACAGTCGTGGCGAATCTGGTCTGTGGCGGTTTCGAGTCCGACCGCAATGTCTGTCTCGACGCCGCGGTCGGTGAAGTCGTAAATTTTCTCCTCGTCGACGAAATCCGGCAGCGACTCGACGACCATTCGGTCACGGTCGGCGAACGTCTCGGCGATAGCCTGGCGCGTTTCGGCGGGAATTTCACGCTCGTCGAGGACCGACCCGGAGGTGTAGATTTTGATCTGCCCGGCTGGCTCCGCCGCGTTTTCTTCCTCGTGCTCCAGACAAATCTCGATTTGGCGCATCAAATCCTCGTGCGCAACAGTGCCGCCGTCGACACTCTCGGCGACGTAGCCACACATCGTACAGCCACCGGCGCGGGCCCAGCGACAGCCGCCGGTGTTGAGGATGATCGTCAGCGAGTCGTAGACGCCGTCGGGCGTGTTGTCTTCGTCCAGCCAGACCCTTGTCGGCTCCCGAGGGTCGTGGCTCTCGTCGTTGCGCCCGCGAATCTCGCGCATCGCCTGGTTGTGGGCGTCCATCCCACGCCCTTGTTCGTAGACGTCCGGACTGGGTGTGCTCATTGTCCGTCATTAGACAGCGGATGGTTTAGACGCTCCGCTTCGCGTTGCGAAACGACCGATTTAGAAGCACTAGGGACAGAGATAGAGCCAATGACAGACGACGGTGGACGGCTAGAGCAACTCCGCGAGCGTGTCGGCACCGCACGGACGCGGCTTCGACGACGACTCCAACCAGTCATCAAGGACCAGCTCACCTACTGGCCGACAGAACTCGGCCGACGTGTCGAGCTCACTGGTGAGACAGCCGCCGTCTCCGGCGAACTGCCTGACGGCGAACTCGTCGTCTACGTCCACGGCTTTCTGGGCGAAGGACGGTTCGACATCGCGAACACAAGCGGCGCTCACCAGGCCGCTGCCTTCCAGGCGGCCCTCGACAACGAGTGTTCGGCCCGAAACCGCGAGCGGGCAGTGGTCGTCCCAGCGATGTGGAATTCCTCGACGACGTGGACGAAGGCCAAGGCTCGCTCGAAACGAGCCGCGCGGCTGCTCGCGGAGTGGTTGCGGGCGCAGGACCAGCCGATTCATCTTGTTGGTCACTCGCTCGGCGGACGGGTCGTACTCGAAGCGCTCGAAAACGACCCCGGCGGCTGCCTCGACTCAGTCGCGCTCTTTGGCGCAGCGGTCGACCCGGACTCGGTCTGTCGAGAGTATTTTGCGGGCATCGAGGCCCTCGACGGGCCAGTCTACAACTACCACTCCGAGAACGACCAGATCGTCTGTCGGCTCTATCGTGTCGGGGAAATCTCCGCGGGGCTGGGCTGTCGCGGGAGCGACTGCCGCGGCGGGCTGTTGCGCTCGTCGGGACGACTCCCGTCGAATTTCACCGATGTCGACGTCTCAGCGCAGGTGCAGGCTCATCTGGATTACTACAAGCCAGCCGAGTACACGACGGCCGGCAACTGTGTCGGCGAGTTCGTCGACAATCAGCTGTAGCTTCCGGGGAGCCTATGTATCGCCCCCCGATAGAGAAGATATGAATATTCGAGAGATTTCAGAGCTCTCACCCGACGAGCGGACGGCGATTTTCGACCGCGAGAGCGGCGTCGAGGCTGTCCGAAGCGATGTTGCCGACATCGTCGACCGCGTCCGGACAGAGGGTGATGTGGCGCTGCGGGAGTTCGCCGAGGAGTTCGACGGCGTCTCGGTTGGCAACATCGACGTGACCGACCAGGCCGAACGAGCACTCGACCGTATCGACGACGACCTGCGGGCGGCAATCGAAAACGCTGCCGAGAACATCAGAGCCTTCCACGAACGAGCGCGTCCAGAGGACTACCGCGCAGATTTCGACGGGCGAGAACTCGGTCGTCGATTCCGACCGCTGGACCACGCCGGCGTCTACGCGCCGGGCGGGACCGCAGCCTACCCCTCCAGCGTGTTGATGGGCGTTATCCCGGCCAACGTCGCGGGTGTCGAACACATTGCTGTTGCCACACCACCAGCCGACGAGTTGCCCGACGCGACGCTCGCCGCCGCAGAGATTGCCGGCGCGGACGC
>JAQCNR010000029.1 GCA_028274925.1 Halovenus sp. | reverse complement strand
CGGCGATAGCCAGCGCTTCCAGTTCGTCGTCGAGGGCCGCTCGGAACCCCTCGGCAGTGAACAGTTCACTGCCAGTCCAGCGAAACACAAACTCCGACCGACCCGGCACGTCGTCGAGGGGCGACCCGTCTGTCGCCGCGACGATGTCGCTGCGAGTCCTGAGATAGCCGTAGCCGACCCCCCCGACCGCGGCGAAGCCGACACCTGCTTTCAATAGTTGCCGTCGGGTCGCGGACTCCCCACCACCCCCGGCCTGCTGTCCCGGCGCGGGCGGACTGGGCGACTGCCCGGGCGACTCTCTGGGGGTATCACCAGCCATCGTGGTATCTGTCGTAGGGCTCCCCGACACAATAAAGCCCCCTCGTTTCGACTGGAGTTTTCTCAGCGCTCTCTCGTCTCTCGGCCCAGTCGGGTACGCAGTCCCTCGAAGACTCCCCGTCTGTCGGCGGCAACCACAACGAACACCACAACGCCAGCGACGAGCAGAAGCACCGACTGTCGTCCAATCGTGGCGAACGACCCGTCGACGACGGCGGTCAATCCAGCAACGATTGGGTCTTCGCCCCCGCCGCTCGGTTCGGCACTCTCCGCCAACGTGGGACCGATTATGTACCCGACCACAGCGCCGAGTAGCCCAGCGATAGCGAGCGCAATACTCGTTGCTGTTGCCGTTCTATCGGGTGAGCGGGTCACGAGATACAGTCCGGCGACGAGAACAACCCCGAGGACAGGCAGGAGCCACGAGAACAGGACGATACGTTTCGCTCCCGACCGAATTGGTTCGATGTTCGATTCTGCAGATTCAGTCCCGTCGACCAACGACTCCTCGTCAGGAATTTCCGCAAGCGCAGCGTCAGCGATAGCGACTTTGAGCGCGCGCTCGTCGGCCGCGAGTTGGTCGACGTACTCTTCGTAACTCAGTTTACCGGTCAACCCATCGAGCACCGTCCGTTGATGATCCAGCAGCGCTGCGGCCAACTCGTCGGAGTCGTTCGAGAGTTGCTGGTCGATACTCTGATTGATTTCTTCTTCAATCTCGGTTCGTTCCTGCTCGCTGAGGTCAGCCTGTGCGTCTTGGTAGGACTGCTCGCTCTCGTTCAGCGCGGCAATACGCTCGGCGCCCACCCGGTCAGTGTTCGTCGCGACCAACTGCGGGGTATCTATCTCTACCCCGTCAATTAGCGCGACTCGAACGTCTACTTTGACCTCCGTGAGGCTGATCGTCAGCGCGAGGTCGGCTCTATTCCCGCGAAGATACTCGATGATAACTCCGACGTTACGCGATAATTCTCCAGCAAGAAACTCGTCAGTCACTGATTGATTCGCGACTTGGCTGCCGTCGAGGTTCACCGTGATTCCGGTGGGAATGGATCGTTGCTCGTCAGCCTGGTCGATCTGGGTCGTAACCTCACCCCGGAGTTCGCTCCCGATCTGTTCGCTCACGCCTTCTTGCTCGAACTGGGTGACGACGTACTGTTGGTCCAGTGCTGTCCGCTCGGCGCCGACGCTCAAACTCGCGCCGAACAGTGTAACAGTCAGCAGAACACTCAGCACCACAACCACGAGCGTCCGGCCACGACTCACGCCCGCTCACCCGCCTTGCAAGGGAGAACACTCACGCGACAGTCCTCCCACGGCCCCCGGCCAACAGTTCCCAGCCGATCATACTTACTACTAGGTGGTCGCCGTTGAGATTGTTAAGTCTTATCGCAGATTTCCAGCCGCTGACAGACAGTCGTCTGACACCGACTGACACGCAATCTCGGCTGGTGTCCGGCGATTATCAGTTATTAGAATCTGAACATGTGTCTGACGCCATTTAATGTGTATGGATGACTATGACATACGTATGAGCATACACCGCAGCGAGTTCGAGCGAATCCGCTCGGTCCTCGAAGAGGCCGACGCGGACGAACCGCTGACGGCCAGAGAGATTCTGCAGTTGCTCGACGCCCACGACGAGGAGTTCGAGAGCGCACACCGCGTCGCGACGGTGTTGGGCCGTCGTGCCCAGACTGGCGAGGTTGAGGTCATTCAGGGTCAACCATACCGCTACCAGTTCGACACGCAGGGGACCTGACCTGTGGCGCTCGGCGCCGTGGCTGACGGCGACTGTGGGGCCCCGCTCGGTTCGGGGCGTCGATAGGCTTTTTTACAGTTGGCTGTCCATCTCCGACGATGTCCGACGCTGAGTCTCCCCGCAGTTCCAACAGTTCGATTCTCCCCGTCCATCCACTCGTCCACGCAGCAGTTGCCATCGCGGTGGCACTCGGCCTGTTCGCGCTGGCGATGGTCCTGTCTCGCGCTGTCGCCGAAGCACTCGTCTCTGCTGGTCTACTCGGCGGCCCCGCAACAGTTAGCCGTCTGCTCGCGAACACGTTCGCCCTCCAGTTGCTCGGATTCGGTCTTCCGGCCGCGTTGTTCGTCCTCGCGCGCAACGAGCAGCCCCGGGGATACTTCAGACTGACCGGCTACGACGCGTGGACAGCGTTCTACGGAACTGCGGTTGGACTTTCACTCATGATTCTCACAGTCGTAGCGACGGTGCTGTTCACTGTCCTTGGAATCAGTCCAGCGGAATCGACGGCCGGGCAGGCAACCGACCCGGCCTACTATACAGTACTGTTTGTGGTCTCTTCGGCCGTTGCTGTCCCGATGGAGGAACTGTTCTTCCGGGGGCTTCTCCAGCGTCGTCTCACTGACGGAACCCACCCGATTCCCGCAATCCTCCTCACGAGCCTGTTGTTCGCCTCCATCCACTCGACTATCTCAGTTGGCTCCGGCGGCGCAGTCCTCGCCTTTGGCCTGTTCGTCTCGTTTGGAGTCGTCCTCGGCGTTGCCTACCACCGCACGAACAATCTCTTCGTCCCGATTATCGGCCACGCCATGTTCAACGGCGTCCAGATTCTCGTTCGCGGACTCGAAGTCGCAGTCTAGAACTGCAGTCGAAGCCAGCCCAGTCCCGGAATCTGGACCTCTGAGGTTCCGACGACCCACTCCGGCTTGACCGGGGTGAGGTTGCCGCTGCCGGTCTGGTCGTAGGTCGGGTTGTTGTCACCTTTCGTGATGAACCCGGCGTGTGGGGCTTCACTGCAGCGTTCGGTCCCGCTGATGTACTCGTCGTTCGCCCGGTCACACCAGTTCTCGCCCGCTTCTACCCAGAACATCGCCCGGTGAATGATGGGCGTCACCTGGGTGTTCCCTCGTGGGTTATAGATGATCACGTCTCCTGGCTCGCCGAATTTCTCGTAGTCGACCGCTTCGCCCGCTTGCGCGGTCACGACACCAGTGTCGTCGTGGGCCGCGTCGGGGTGGAATCGGTCAGTTTCCATGACGAAAATCAGGTCGTTTTTCGACATATTGGGCTCCATACTCCCGCTCTCGATAGCGACCATTGGCGGCCAGACGCCACTGATCGTGAAGATGTACAGCCCGATCAACACCACAGCCCCGACGCTCGTCACCACATCTCGGATGAATAGTACCGTGTCGCTTGGCCGT
>JAQCNR010000012.1 GCA_028274925.1 Halovenus sp. | reverse complement strand
CAGCGGCGCGTCCGTTCGGATGGTTGTCGTGTACAGCTCCGACGACAGCAGTCGTGCCATCGTCGGCGAGCGCGACCGCATCACCGAAGCGGTCCGTATCGTGACCGACATTGCCGTCGCTGGCAACCAGTTTGTGTCCCCGGGCCCAGCCGTCGGTATCGTGGAAGACGTACGCCCATCCAGGACCGAAATCGCGGAGATTGTCGCCGCCAAGTGGTGCGCCCACGAGCGCTGTGCTTCCGTCAGCCGACACAGAAACTGCGTCGCCGAACAGGTCCGCGCCCGTTTCGGGCTGCAGTCTCGCTTCCTGTTGCCACCGGTCTCCAGTCCGGGTGAACACGTGCGCCGAGCCCGATGTCTTGTCGGCATCAACCAGGGCGTCAGAGTCACCGATGACGGCTGTCGTCCCATCGGCCGACAGCGCTACCGATTCACCGAAGTGGAACGACTGGCTGCGGTCGTCTGGGTGAAGTGTTGCGGCCGCGGTCCAGGTCTCGTCTGTCCGTTCGACAACAGTCACCGCACCGACAGGGACGTCGTCGGGACTGTAGGCCCAGGGATGTCCGAGCAGTGCCGTCCGGCCGTCAGCGGCGAGTGCCACTGGCGTATTATGCGACATTTCATTCCCAGTGTAGTCGTCGTACGGCGCGAGTTTGGCTCGCTGTGTCCAGCCGTCCCCGGCGGCCTCGAAGACGTACGCCCCCTCGCGAGACGCGCCACCCGGCCGCTCATCTTTATACAGGCCGACGATGACCGTGGTTCCGTCCCCGGAAATCGCCACCGAGGAGCCGAACTGTTCGTCCGGATCGCCGTCGTTCGGGACGAGTTTGGCCTGTTGGGTCCAGCCGTCGGTCGCGGCCGTAAAGACGTACGCGGATCCGGCCCAGCGTCCGTAATCCCCGTCGCGATCCGCACCCACGACAGCCCTACTCCCGTCGGCCGAGAGCGCGCTAGATTCGCCGAACGAATCGCCCTGGTCACCGTCGTCGGGAAGGAACTTCTCCGTTTGGCCGAGTGTCTCAGCGCCCGAACCGGTGAGACTCCCGCAGCCTGCGAGCGCACCCGCTGTACCGACTCCCAGTGCCGCAAGCAACTGACGACGAGAGGGCGTTGTGGACCTGTCGGTTGAGTGGAGGTTGTTGGGGACCATTCTGGGTGACCTACGCGACGACCAGTTTCAAATGTTTTCATAGAATTCACATGAGAAAAATCCATCCGCTTACTGTTGATAGTGGCGCTGCATACGCGCGTTGCATCTTGCACGACTATCTCAAGCTGTCAGAACACCCGGCAGTCAGCTCGGAAGGTCACCGACAGCTGCGTCGTCAGAACGGTTTTGAAATCAACACCGTGAGCACTGTTCTGTGGCTTCGGAACTGCGTATTCGATTCCGGTGCCTTTCACGCTAAGCAGAGGTGCCACGATAGCCAAGAAACTGGTCGTGATTATCAACGCATGCTTGACCGGCAGACCAACAAGAATGATCCGAGAGACAATCATCACAGCACACGACTGGCGACGACTGGAACAATAGGTCAGCAATAGATG
>JAQCNR010000006.1 GCA_028274925.1 Halovenus sp. | reverse complement strand
CGAGTCCTCGGTCGACAAGTCCCACGGCAAGGTCGGTCATCAGCTGTCCTGTCGAGGCCGAATCGGGGTGGAAGTACTCGGTCACCAGCACGACCTCTCGGTCGGAGTCCGCCGCTTGGCTCTCCGCGGTCATCGCTCGTGCAGCAGTGTTTCTAGATTCTCTGTGACGTACTGCTTGTCGCGGTTGTTCAGATACCACTCGACAGTCTGGTCGATACCGTCTTCGAGTGTGTACTTTGGTTCCCAGCCGAGGAGTTCTTCGGCGCGGGTCGTGTCGGCAGCCCGGTGACGCACTCCGATTGGTTTGTCGGTCAGATGGTCTATCTCGGCTGGTTCCCAGCCGAGGTGGTCGAACACTGTCTGGGCAACCTCGTTGATCGTGATGTACCGACTGATTCCTGCATTGACCGGCGTTCCGTCTGTCACGGTCTCGGCGGCGAGACGGAGCGCACGGGTAATATCCTTGACGTAGGTGAAGTTGCGTGTCTGTTCGCCGTCTCCCCAGATGCGGTAGGGACTTTGCTCGGCGTAGGCCTTTGCAATCAGTGCGATAATGGCGTGAGTTTCGTTCTCCCGAGGACCGTAGGCTGTGAAAATGCGGACGATGCTGGCGTCGATATCGTACTGTTCTTCGTATGCTTGGAGGGAGCGCTCGCCCATGAGTTTCGCCCACCCATATACCTCGTCGGCGTACGCCCCACCGCGCTCGTCGAAGTCGACCATATCTTCGCGGAGTGGCTGTCTCTCCTGTTGGATATCCGTCGGGTACGCGCAGGCGCTCGAGGCAAAACAGATACGCTCGACTCCGTTCTCAGCAGCAGCCTCGTACACGATGTTGTCGAGCGCCATGTTCGTCGCGCAGTTTGCCGGGTAGTTCGAGATATAGCCGCGCCCCCCGTGGTCTGCCGCCAGGTGAAAGACAGTGTCGATGCCGTCTGTTACCTCCTCGGCGAATGCGAGCCGTTTTAGATTGCCCTGGTGGACAGTGATGTTGTCTCTGACAGGCTCGAGATTCGCCAATTCGCCGCTCGAAAGGTCGTCTGCGACGTGGACGTCTGCCCCGGCAGCGACCAAATCTTCGACCAGATGGCTCCCGATAAACGAGGCGCCGCCGGTAACGAGGACCGCCTCGTCGTTCCACTCGCTCATTGTTCGCCCCCGTCGGCGACAATCGGTTCATTCGTTGCACCGAGTTCGTCGGCCGCCCACGTGTAGATCCGTCTGAGGCCCTCGTCGAGAGACACTTTGGGCTCCCAGTCCAACTCCGCACGCATCTGCGCCATATCACAGGCGTACTTGTCGGTCCCAGTTGGCTTCGAGAGGTCGTGGTCGATTGTGAGGTCCTTGCCGCTGATGTCGATAATCCGTGTCGCAAGTTCGTTCATCGTGACCACCTCCGTAGAGTTCCCGAGGTTGATGACACCACCGTCACCTTTCGTCGCGAGTACCTCGATCATTCCTTCGACCAAATCGGTTACGTAAATAAACCCGCGCTCCTGGTTACCGTCGCCGAACAGTTCGATCGAGTCGCCGTCCTCGGCCTCGATGACCTTCCGACAGAGCGACGGGATGACGTGGCTGCTGTCAGAGTCGAGCGACTCCCGGGGCCCGTAACAGTTGAAGATTCGGACGCTCGATGTCGCGATATCACAGTCTTGATAGTAGGCCTCGCAGGCGACTTCACCGAGAATCTTCGCCCAGCCATAGGTGCTGTGCGGGTCTGCGGGAACTGCGTCGTCCTCGCTAAAGAGGTTTAGATCGTCGTGCTGTTGTCGGTATACACACGCGCTGGAGGCGAACATAAACCGGTCAACGTCGTTGACGCGCGCTGCTTCGAGGATTTGCTGGTTCATGAGCACCGACGGGGTCAATCCGCCAACGTTCTCCCGCTTGATATAGTGAATGCCGCCGACGCTCGCTGCGAGGTGGAACACGTGGTCGACGCCTTGTACTGCCCGCTGTGCGCCCTCGCGGGTTGTGAGGTCTACGGGCCGACACTCCACCTGCTCCTCGAACTCGCGAAGATTTCTGAGTGACCCTCGAGAGAAGTCGTCAGCGATGACCACATCAAAGCCAGTCTCGACGAGTTTTTCAGCCAAGTGTGAGCCAATGAATCCCGCACCGCCGGTAACCAGTACTGTATCATCCTCGAATTCTAGCATGACTCATACACGGGGTTTTTGCAGGTAATAGTATGAACCAATTAACAGGATTGTGCACTGATTCGGCCCACAGAATTATTTTCCTAATACGAGTCAGAAGGCTGTTGATCTTGACACAGGCAGCGGAACAGCGGGGGACAAAATCAATGAGTTTGTTAGTCGGTTTTCGATTCAAGAGATTTGGTTACTTTAATGCCCCGTTCTGGTGGTTTGCTGGAGAGAGATCCGATTTTGATCTGAGTCTGTGCAGCAATTCTGAACCTCAATCCGGGCCGACAGGTTCAGCTACGTGGGCGGTCGCCATCCTCGAGTTCTGTCTTTCTGCGGTTCACAGAGAAACCCAAGTACAAGTCTGGAATCACAGTTGTGAATATTGCTGCGTTGCGGGTCCCCTGTTTTTGATGTCCATCTTACTTTCCGTACCATAACCTCACTTGCTGGCGGTCAGAACGGGCTCCCGTACTACAGAAAATCGGACAGAAACGGACTATGTAGCGATTCAGTAGCGGTGTAGTCTCTTGTGCTTATTTAGCATGACGCTTCAGTCGATAGGTGTCAATTGCCGGCAGTAGTGCGAGAACTGTTGTCGTACGCTGTTTAAAAATTACGGACGATTCACATATTTGGAGTCCAGTCAGCTACCGTCCTCATCCTGACTGGAGCGCATACAGCTCTGCGTACTCCCCGTCGCTTTCGAGCAAGTCCTGATGTTCTCCCTTTTCGATAATTTTGCCGTCCCTGATTGTGTAGATTCGGTCGGCATTCTGGACGGTGGACAGTCGGTGTGCAATCGTAATCATCGCGTAGTCCCGTTCCATCCGCTCTATGGCCGCTTGGACCTGCTGTTCCAAGTTCGAGTCGAGATCACTCGTTGCCTCGTCGAGAACCAGCAGGTCCGCGTCTTTCAGCAGCGCCCGTGCGAGGGAAACACGCTGTTTCTGTCCACCCGACAGGCGGACCCCCTCGTCGCCGAGTTGTGAGTCGAAACCGTTCGGGAGGTCGTCGAGGAATTCGTCGACCCTTGCAATCCGACTCGCACGTTCGATCTCCTGTTGTGTTGCGTCACGGTCCCCTATGGTGAGGTTGTGCCGGAGCGTGTCGTTGAAAATGTAGGGTGACTGTCTGACCACGGCAATGTGGTCTCGCCACTCGGACGCGTCCATCTCATTGATTGGCTGCCCGTTGGCGTAAATGCGGCCGCTGTTAGGTTCGTAGAATCGAGCGAGCAGCGAGACGATAGTCGACTTCCCCGCGCCGGATTGGCCGACAAATGCGATAAACTCTCCCTTATTTACGTCGAAGTCGATTCCATCAACAACAGTCTCTTCATCGTTGTAAGAGAAGGTCACATCACTGAATTCGATGTGTTCGACATTTGCTGGGACTTGTTGGGACCCACCGCTTGGTTCTCTCCGGCTCTCGATTTCCTTCACGAACTGCTGTGTTCGGACTAAGTGCGGCAATTCATTTTCAACCGCATAAATCAATTCGTTAAGCGAACTCATTCTGGGGCCGAGCTGGAACATGACAAAGAGGAATAGGCCGAACTCACCGAATGAGAGATTAGCAAACTGCAAAGCGAGGTAGATTAAGACAAATACGAACACGGCAACCGAAAGACTGTAGAAATTATTTATCATAGACTGATTACGTTTTTGCCTGATTTTCGCATGCGTATAACTATCTATCGCGTCCGTGAATCGCCCGTAAATTTCTGAATGCAGATTGAAAACCCGGATATCGCGGATACCCATCATTCCAGCTTGCGCAGTTTGATGTCGTTTTTCGTTGGCATCCGCCACAACGTCACCCAAGTCATATCCTGACTCCACGACATTTCGGAGTAGTATCGTGATTGAAGCGAGGATTACGAGAGAAATGAGGGTGAGTAACGGCGATATCCACAGCGCGATTAAAAGATAAGCGAGTCCAAGGAAGCTGACGTTGAGGATTTTTACTATTTTGTTGACGACGTTTGCAGCACTAGCCGACTCGGTAATAATAGTGTTTAGAATCTCATCAGACCCCTCTTCGTCGAAGTAATCCATTCGTGTTCGTAACGCGTTTTTAAATGCACGATCTTGGAGATCTCTTTGGTAATTGAACTTCAATATAAACCTAAACCAGTGATACACGAAGCTGCTTGTGTAGCGCATAATCATGACTCCGGCCACGCCGGCGACAACGAATCCCAGCGTAAATGGTATTCCGAGCATCTCGTATACTCTGACGAAAGCTGCTGTAAGCCCCGTAGCCTCCGCGGTTGGGTCGCTGGCCTGGACAATTTCAATTATCGGAACGATGAATGTCAGGCCAACAGCCTCCAGCACTGCTACTCCTGCCCCAAAAATGACAAGTAACGCGGTGAACTTCGGATTAAACCGAGCAGCAGCGATGAGTGCGTCAACTTTCTCTTTCCGGGAGATGCGCTCGTTGTCGTCACCGGTCATTGTTACTGGAAATAAGCTGCTGGGAAGTTATTAGAGCGC
>JAQCNR010000481.1 GCA_028274925.1 Halovenus sp. | reverse complement strand
TCGGAAACCACTGATATAGCTGTGTCGACGTTTCGCTCAGACCCGCTGGACGAACTGGTGATTCCCGACGGGATTCACGTCGAGGAGCACGACCTCGTGACAGAGGGCGACGTGATCATTGGGAGCCAGAGCACCGTCGAGTTCGGAGTCCGGGCAGGCAACGTCATTGCAGGCGAACGGGTCGTTTTTGGCGGCCACATCGAAGCAGAAGGAGATTGTCGGCTGGACATGTGGTGTGAAGTTGCTGACAACGTGCTCGTCGGAGAGGACGCCTATCTCGGCGAGCGCGTCCAGATTGGTGGTGGTCTGCGCGTCGCAGGTGACCTCGATATTGGCGACGACGTGGATATCGCAGAGGGGTTCGACGCGAACGGTCGCATCATCATCCGCGACCCGACGCCGACGATTGTTTTCCTGTTCATGTACCTCACCCAGTTATTACGGATCGGTGAGGAAGAAGCAGCAGAGCAGCTAGTCGCCTCGATGGTCGACGACGAATCCGGGCAGAAACCCGTCCTGATCCCAAAAGGAAGCCGCGTCAGCGACGACGCGTGGCAGGTGTCGACGCCGGGTCGAATCGGCGACGACTGCCGCCTGCACGGCAATATTCGTGCGGAGGCGCTGGTGGTCGGTCGTGAAAACGAACTCTTCGGGAGTCTCCGCGCACGCGAGGGAATTACCGTCGGTGCACGGACTGAGGTTACCGGCAACGTGACCACTCGTGAGGGGACTGTCCGAATCGGCCCGAATGCGGTGATCCGCGGCGATGTCTCCGGAGAATACGTCGAAGTCCACCACGACGCGACCGTCGAAGGTGGAATCCGAGCAACCGAGGAAACCTCGATGGTCTCGGAAAACGTTATCGAGGACTCGGTCGTTCCCGAACCTGAGGTGGCAGAGACAGCCAGCACCGAGTCGGACACGTCTGTAGAGACGGCCGAGGGAGACAACGAGCAGTACGGCCCAGAACGCCCCGAACCGAGTTCTGATTAGTCGGTAGTCTCGCGTTGCTGTGCCCAGTCGAGGACTGGAGTGAGTAGTTCACAGAGGTCTGTTCTATCCTCAGAGAGTCGGTACTCGACGCGTGGCGGAATTTCGTCGTACTGGTTGCGTTCGAGTAGCCCCGCCTCAGTCAGGTCGCCAAGCCGACTCGATAGCGTGGAACTGCTCACGTCACCGAACGCTGTTTCGAGTTCACCGTAGCGGACTGGCTGCAGTGTCCCAACCGCACAGAGTGTCTGGATTGCGTACGTTCGGCTGAGCAGGTCGATGACGCCGCTGGTTGGACAGTAACACGTCTCCGCCGCGGAATCGTTTGGTTGGGTTCGCTCGTCCATAGCTTTGATTCAGTGCAGTTGGTGCTATACTTCGGACTTGACAGTGTTGATACTTCGGTCTTCAAAATAAAGATGCAGATGAGCGATACAGACCACGACGAACCAGTCAAGTGTACAATCACACAGGAAGAGCTAGCAGACCGACAGAAGTTATGCAGCGGCTTGCCGAGACGTACGAGGAGTCGATTGAACACGATAACGGAGCGACTCACGTCTTCTCTGGGACAACAGAGACAGTGGAAGCGCTGGCAACCTTCGTCGCGAACGAGCAACAGTGCTGTTCGTTCGCCACATACGAGATTACGGTCGAACCGCCCTACGAGCAGACAGCGTTCCGGGTGAGCGGCCCGGAGGGAACCAAAGCGCTCCTCAGTGAGGGATTCACCGCCGCGCTGGGCGCGCAGTAGCCACGGCAAGAACCGAAAAGCCATTTCCCCCGGCCCGGCAAGGAACGGTATGCTCTCGCTCGCGCTTGCAGGCAAGCCAAACGCCGGCAAGTCGACCTTTTACACCGCCGCGACAATGGCCGACGTCGAGGTCGGCAACTACCCCTTTACCACGATTGACGCCAACAGAGGAGTCAGTTACGTGCGCACAGACTGTCCCTGTCTCGACCGTGACCGCCGCTGTGACAGCGACAACTGCCGCGACGGCAAACGCTACGTTCCCGTCGAACTGTACGACGTTGCCGGACTGGTTCCGGGTGCCCACGAAGGAAGGGGACTGGGAAACCAGTTTCTCGACGAACTGACCGACGCCGACGCAATTCTCCACGTCGTCGACGCCGCGGGCGCGACCAACGAGGAGGGCGAACCGGTCGAAGTGGGTGAACACGACCCGGTCGAGGACCTCGATTTCATCGAACAGGAGATGGACCGCTGGCTAGCCTCGATTATCGAGCGTAACTGGGAGACAATTGAGCGCCAGTCTCGCTCGCCAGATTTCGATATCGACGACGCCCTGTCGGAGATGCTGACCGGCGTCGGCGCGACAGTCGCAGATATCGCCCTCGTTCTGCGAAATACCGAGTATCCCGAAGACCCACGAGAGTGGGAGGAAAATCACCGCCGAGAGTTGGCCCGTGAACTGCGTGCCCAGACGAAACCGATGATTGTCGTCGCAAACAAGGCCGACATTGCGCCCGAGGGCAACATCGACCGCCTCCGTGAAGCGGCCGACCGCGTGATTCCGGTGACTGCCGACGGTGAACTCGCACTGCGGCGCGGGGCAGAGGCTGGCGTCGTCGACTACGACCCCGGCGACGAAACGTTCGATATCAGCGGCGACGTGAGCGACCAGCAACGCGAGGGTCTCGAACAGATCCGGACAGTCACCGAGCAATGGGGCGGAACCGGTGTGCAACAAGCGCTGAACACCGTGGTCTACGACGTGCTCGATCAGATCACCGCCTACCCTGTCGAGAACGAGACGAAGTGGATCGATGGCAAGGGCCGAATGCTCCCCGACGCGTTTCTGCTCGACAGTGGGTCGACGCCACTGGATTTGGCCTACGCCGTCCACTCAGACATCGGCGACGGCTACCTCCACGCTGTCGACGCCCGCGAGAGCCGTCGGATTAGCGAGGACCACGAACTCGAAGAAGGCGATGTGGTCAAAATCGTCAGTACCGCAAATTAACGTATTATTGAGTGGGCAGAGCAGTCTTTGTGAAAAATCCTATTTTTGGATATTGTACGGTATGATAACACAACACGTAAATTTATATTGATAGCCAGACTACACTATTCTATGAGTGAGACAACAGAGCAGCGTGAACTGAAACCGGGGATGGTCGTTTACGACGAGGGTGGAGAGCGCGTCGGAACGATACGCGGCGTCGACGAGCACGGCTTTTATATCAAGGCCGACCCGGATATCGAGGTACTGGCCGGGCCGGGCCAGCGGACTGAACGCGGGGACGCCCTCATGTGGCGCTGTTGGGACTGTGGCGAGATGGGCCAAATTGAGGACATTCCCGAAGAGTGTCCCTCCTGTGGAGCGCCCAAGGAGGATATTTACTACTGGCAAGAAGATTAGCTGGCACCCGTCAACAGGGCTGTGGTAATTACTAAACGGCTGGGTCGACGAGTCAGTGTATGAGCGAGATTCATCAGAACCAGCGTGTGGCTGTGCTTGCGGATTCGCAGAACCTCTATCACACGGCCCAGAGCATGTACACCCGGAACATCGACTACGCCGCGCTGCTGGAGGAGTGTGTCTCCGACCGAGAGTTGACCCGAGCCATCGCTTACGTCATCAGAGCAGACGCACCCGAAGAGGAGTCCTTTTTCGAGGCGTTGGTCGACATTGGCTTCGAGACACAGATCAAGGATATCAAGACGTTCGCCGATGGCTCGAAGAAGGCAGACTGGGACGTCGGCATCTGTCTCGACGCCATCACGCTCGCGAATCACGTCGATACGATTGTACTCTGTACCGGCGACGGCGACTTTACGCGACTCTGTCACCACCTCAAACACGAGGGTGTCCGGATCGAAGTGGCCTGCTTCGCCGAATCGACGGCCGAGGAACTCGTCGAAGCGGCGGATAGCTTCCGAGATATGAGCAGTGATACGGACCGATTCTTGCTCTAACAGCGAAGGTCTTTGAGACTGGCCGCAAAACCACAGATAATGGCTGACGATATCACTTCGTTGCGGACCGTTGCAGACTACCAGTTTGGCCCCAC
>JAQCNR010000478.1 GCA_028274925.1 Halovenus sp. | reverse complement strand
ATGGGGCCGTTCGAGTTGGCGGATTACACCGGCGCGATTCAACTTCGCGTCGAGGGTGAACAGGACCACCTCGAAGATGACCGACCGCTCTCGTACGATACCGAAGTCTGTCCGATTGTCCACCAACTGTACAACAAGGGGCGATACGGGAAGAAGACCGACGCGGGCTATTACGAGTACGAGGAGCGCGACACGCCAGACATTCCCGTCGACGCTGGGCAAGGGTTCGACACACTGCTGGTCTGGGCACCAATTGTCAACGAAGCCGCAAAGATGGTTCAGCACGGCGTCGCGACGCCAGACGACATCGACACGGGTGCGAAACTCGGCGGCAACTGGCCACAGGGTCCCCTCGAGAAGGCTGACGAAGTTGGCGCAGATGTGATTTTGCAGAAACTGACCGAGGTTGCCGCGAAACACGAGGACACGAACAAACTCGCCGAGACGCTACCCTGTGACCTGCTGGTCGAGAAGGCGAAAACCGGCGAGACGTTCTACTGAGCGGCGAAGCACATTTTATCCCGGCCGCTGTCGTCTCTGAACGTGCAGTACTTCCTCGTCTCGAACGACCCTGACCGCAGACAACGCTGGTCCGACCGACTGAAAGCGGCTGGACTGGCCCTGACAGAGGAGTACGACCCGTCGGCAGTCATCATCACGATTGGTGGTGATGGGACGATTCTCTACGCAGCGCGCAACTACCCGGAACCCACAATTCTCCCGGTGCGTGCTGGGACATCGAAGGGCAACCGGGCAGCCTTCGACGTCGAGAAACTGGTCGACAGGTTGCAAGCGCTTGAGGACGGCCACGCAGAGTTGCGTTCCCGGCAGTTCTCGACGCTGACAGCCGAGGCTGATGGAAGAGAGCTTGAGGGAGGGTTTCAGGCGCTCAACGAGATCAGTCTTCACCACAGTTCTCCAGTGTTGGCGGCGACGTTCGCGGCCCGTATCGAAGACGAGGACATCTGGGAGTTCCCCGAACTCATCGGCGATGGCGTGCTCGTTGCGACGCCGTTCGGGTCCACAGGCTCCTTCACTGCAATTACTGATGAGACCTTTAGCGATGGATTTGGTGTGGCGTTCAACAACATTCACACCCCAGCCGAGACGCCCGAGATGATACTCTGCAGTGAGTCTGTTGTCGTCGAACTGGAATTACTCTCGACGAAGCGGTCCTCTGGTGCAGTGTTGACTCGTGATGACGACGACACACCCTACGAACTCAGCGAAGGGGAAACGATCACCGTTCGGGCCGGTGACCGGACCGTCGAGTTGTTGGATGTTGTCTAATCCGAGCGCTCCATCGGTCGCGAGCAGCGCATACAGAGCGTACTATCGCCCGTCCAGTTCACGTCACTGCTGTTGCAGTCCGGACAGCGGTACTGCTCGTTGTTGTACTCTGTCGTGCCCCGCGGCGCGGCCAGATACCCTTCCGAGCAGACTGTCTCGATAAGACTCGGGAACCGCGAGCGCTTGTACCGGGCGCGGTGGGCCAGAAAAGCACCCGGCTGGCTTGGGTCCGACCCGTGGAGGTCCTCCCACTTGATCGCGATTTCACCGTTTGCTGTGCTGCGGGCGAGTTGCTTGATTGGCTCTGCGGCCGCCTCGAACAACGGCGTGGTGCCCCACGTTTGTGGCTCCTCGATATCGCCGTCGCGGTAGGCTGTCTCGGCGTCGTCGTAGGCGTCTTCGAGGCCACTCAGTCCGCCAATAGCGTGAAAGTCAGCGGCGAATTCGAGCAAGCACGCCTGCTGTGCTGGCTCTGCGAGGCCAGTACGGAGGTCCTTCGCGACGGCAACCCCTTCGACACAGCGCCGGGTGGCCCGGCTCTGCTTGCCCGCCACTCGGTAGGCCACAGCGCCGACTGCGAGCGAGCGAAGCGCCCGCCCAACCCAGCCGTGTTCGTCCGCCTCGAACGGACTCAGGCCATCTCTGGGCTCGGCCAGCGTCGACCAGCCAGAGCGACTGTACGCGTCGCCAGCCTGTTCGTACTCCCTGTTCGCCAGCGCTGTCACCGCACGCTCGATATACTCGTCACCTGTCATCGGTTTCTCCGGCAATTACGCACGGCTTCTAGTTGGCTGGGACGATTGAAAAGCCTCCGAAGCGTGTTGCCGGTCGAAACCTCACGCCCCGGGGTCGTCTGTGCGCTCGGCTTCCGCTAGTGAATTCAGGTCGCGCTTCAAGCGCTCGATGTGTGCTTCCAGCGTCTCGGCGTCCAGCGCCGCCAGCCGTGAGAACGCCACGTCTCGGTCCGGGACGTACGCGAGTCGCTCAGTGTACTCGGGTACTGCTGTCGCTTCCTCGATTCGCTTGCGAGCGAGTTCCTGGCGGGCGGCAAATAGTTCTGCCTCGAGAGAGCGCTGGTCCGTCACGGCTGCGTTCCTCGAATACCACTACGGCGGGAGAGAATATAGGAGTTAGTTCCGCTTGACGTCGTCGAGCATCAGTTTGCGGAGCACGTCACCGTAGGCCGGTCGGGTGATGAGCACCCCGATCAGGACGCCGACAATCGTGATGATCGCAAAGCCACGGAGGTCACCGAGACTGAGCACTGCAAGTGGGCTCATCGCGACGATAGTTGTCCCGGCAGCCATCCCGATAATCCAGAACGCTTTGCGGAACCGGCTCTGGAAGACCCGGCCCGTCTTGACCTTTTCACGGCGTTGTAAGATTTCATCAGCCATGATTATCAGGTCGTCCAGCCCTGTTCCGATAACGGCTATCAGCCCCGCGATGTGTGACAGGTCCAGTGCCAGCCCGATTGCGGCCGCAAAGCCAAGCAGCAGGAACACCTCACTGGCCGCGGTGAGAAGCATCGGCACCGCGACACGGACATCGCGGTAGAAGATGTAAACGACCATACTCACGGCCAGCCACGCCAGAAGCGCCGTCATCAGCGCCAGTGGCTTGAACTCCTGTGCCTGACTGGGTGAAATGTAGCTCGTCGACTCGATGCTGAGTTCAGTCGGGAGCGACCCGGACTTGAGGTCCACTTCGAGTTCCTGTGCCTCCTCGAAGGACCCTGGTGTCTGAATCGCGTATCCGCCGTCGAAATTGCCGGCTTCGAGTTGCTCTGCAAAGCCTCCTGTGAGCCCCGACCCACTGGTGATATTACCGTTGACGACCGTGTACAGGCAGTACTGGTTCGGGTTTGGCTCTGTTCCTTCTTCGTACCGACATGCCTGTGCACCGGTGACGCCGTTCTGTGTGAAGCCGCTATCGACCAGCCGTTGCTGGAACCGCTGTGCGGCTTCGTCGGTGAGTTGGACCGAAACGCGCGGTGGGTCTGTGGGGTCATCGGGATTCCCACGCTGTGCACCGGGGATCCGGAGGAAGTCGTCCTGCTCCAACAGAATCTCGGTGTTGGGACTGGTGGCATTTTCCGTGCCGTTCGGTGTCGCCAGCAGCACCTGCACGCTGCCAGTGTCGCCGATCAGGTCCCTGACCTGTTGTTGGTCCGCGCCGGGCACCTCGACGACGATGAAGTAGCTGCCGCCCGGTGTCTGTGTTGTGGTAACACTCGACCCGCCAAGCCCAGTCTCGTCGATTCGGCGGTTGAGCACATCGAGCGCCTCCGAACGAGAACTTTCTGTGACACCACTGCTAATATCACTCTCGCTGGCCTCGACTCCCGCCGCGCTCAGTGCCGCCGCGTACTCCGACGGCGGGACATCGTCTGTACTTCGGTACAGTTCGATAGCGTCATCGTCCGGCCGCAGTTGCACCTCACTTGCTTCGACTCCGTATTCGCTCTGGAGTTCGCTCGCGATTGTCGTGCGAATTTCGCCTCCACGGTCTGTGTCGTATTCAACCTCGGCCGTCTGGCCAACGAGTTCACCCCGGACGCGTGTCCCGCCAGCCAGATCCAGTCCGTACTGCAGGTTGGTTGGGTCGCTGAACTGCTGTGTCTGGTTGGCGACATCCTGTCCGCTGACACCGGAGCCAAGCGGTCCGAACAGCGCCAGGGCAGCAAGCACACAGAGCACTGCGAGCGCAATAATGCGAAGGTTGTCTCGGATGTCGATCATACGTCATCACCTGCGTACCAGCGAAGGAGACTCATATTGAGCATGTAGGTGTTCACAATGTCTGCGCAAAGGCCGAAGACGAGAATCAGGCCGATTTCGCCGAGTAGCGGGACCCCGAACAGCGTCGCCACGACAACCATCGTCACCATCGCGCCGATAGAGGTCAACGTCATCGAAATACCGGTGCGCATCGCAGCGTAGGCGTTCTCGTAGAAGCCACCACGTCGCCTGAGGACGTGGTTGTTCAGGAGAATATCTGAGTCCACACTATACCCGATAATCATCAGTAGGGCGGCAACGGCGCCAAGCGTGAGTTCGATTCCGAAGATGTTCATCAGCGCCAGCGGAATCACGATATCGGAAAATGCCGACAGAACGACGGCGACACTCGGCACGAACGTCCGGAACATGAGTGCGACGAGAATACTCATGCCGGTGAATGCAACCAGCAGACCGATCAGGGCCTGTCCCTGTGTACTCCCACCGAAGGAGGCTGAGCGCTGTTCGACGCGGTCGATCACATCCCCATCCCCATCACCATACGCCGCGTTGATTTCCTCTTGGATGGGTTCAGCCTCCTCGCCGGTCAACTGCGTCTGGACGCTGTAGGTGTTGCCGTCGACACCAACCGACCGGACATTCTCGATACTGTAGTCAGAGAGCGTTTCTTCAATTTCGGCAGTCGAAGTATCCTCTGCAGTGAATTGGATCTCTGTACCCCCAGTGAACTCGAAGCCGAGCGCGACGGGTGTCCCCGTCATCAGATATGCGCCGGCGATAATTGCGAGAGAGATGCCGAGCACAGCGAGAGGAATGACCGCCAACTGGCGGTCTGTGTACTCCTCGTAGGGTGCGCGCTCGACGTCGATACGTCCCATGGGGACGATTCCGAGACGGGGTTGAATAAGCCTTTTTGTACGCTCCGGCGCCGGTCTCCCAGACGGAAGGCGGGTTGCTACGAACCTCGTTCCAGCGCCTGCCCCAGTGTCACTGCCGTCGCCTCGTCGAAATGGTCAGTCACAATCTGACAGCCAACCGGGTCCTCCCCAGACTCAGCGCGGCAGGGGACCGAAAGCGCTGGATGGCCAGTGAGGTTGAACGGACTCGTCAGCGCGATGGTATCGAGCAGGTCGGCGTCCGTCTCGACGCTGCCGAACTCTGGTGCAGTTGCCGGCGTCGTGGGCAGGATG
>JAQCNR010000470.1 GCA_028274925.1 Halovenus sp. | reverse complement strand
TCGTACGTTCTGATGGCCGCGAATATCGGCGTCGTCAACGTCGGCGGGAACCAGGTCTATCTGTTCCGGTACATCGACTGGATTGTCACGACGCCACTGTTGGTGGGGTACGTCGGCTACGTTGCCGGCGCTCCCCGAAAGTGGATTCTCGGCGTTGCGGGTGCTGACGCGTTGATGATTACCGTTGGGCTGGGTGCAACGCTTGCGACCGGTATCGCGACGTGGATTGGCTTTGCAATCTCTGGCGGATTCCACGTTGTGCTGCTGGCGATTCTCTACCTCGTCTTCCCGAAATACGCGAACCAAAACCGCGAGCGCTACCGGCTGTTCAAAGTCCTCCAGAACCACGTCGGGTTGCTGTGGATTGCCTACCCGCTGCTCTGGCTGACCAGTCCGGTCGGACTCGGCTACGTCTCGGCCGTCGGGACGTCGATGATTATCGCCTACATTGATCTGGTCGCAAAGACGCCGTATGTCTACTTCGTCTGGAGCGAACGCGCCTCTTTCGCGGTTGACCCAGTGGGCGCCGACAACGCTGGGACCGACCAGACCATCGATACCGACGAGACACCCGCTGCTGCCGACTAAAACCGCCGCTCTGAACTGCTTTTTTAGG
Source organism: Halovenus sp. (assembly GCA_028274925.1). Lineage (GTDB taxonomy): Archaea > Halobacteriota > Halobacteria > Halobacteriales > Haloarculaceae > Halovenus. The sequence goes on along the minus strand of JAQCNR010000470.1, from coordinate 9,228 downwards.
CGAAGTCCTCGTACGTTGGCCGCTCGTACTCGCCGGGGAAGGAGTCGACCGGCACCGCAATCTGGTCGCCGCTGTCCATCTCTTTGAGCGTCACCTCGTCGTTTTCCAGGTCCTGCTCGCCGACGATAACGACAGTTTCGGCGTTGATGCTGTCGGCGTAATCGAGTTGTGCGCCAAAGGATCGACCGGCCACGTCAGACTCGACGATGTGGCCCTCCGCCCGGAGTTCGCGGGCAATCCGAGACGCAACGTCTCGGGTGTCACCAACCTGCAGGACGTAGTAATCTGTCGAGAGTTCTTCTTCGGGCCAGACGCCGGCACGCTGACAGAGCAGCGAGAGCGTTGCGTAGCCCGGCGCAAACCCGACCGCAGGTGTTGGCTGGCCGCCGAAGCCTTCAATTAGGTCGTCGTAGCGTCCGCCGCCGAAGACTGAGCGGGAGACCTCGCCCGTCGAGTCGAAGCACTCGAAGACAACGCCAGTGTAGTAGTCAAGCCCGCGGGCCGTCGTCAGCGAGAGCGTGCAGTACTCGCGCACCCCGAGGTCGTCAGTCGCCGCGAGCACTTCGCGCAGGTTCTCGACGGCGGCCTCGACGCGGTCGGTGCCCGCAAACTCAATCAGGTCGTCGAGGTCATCCTCGCCGCTGTCGAGCAGGCTGTCGAAATCATCAATCTGCGCCGTCGAGAGACCGGCGTCAGTCAGCAGGTCGGCGTATTCGTCGGCGTCGATTTTCGCGCGCTTGTCGACTGCCCGAATCGCTGCCTCGGTGTCGATATTGCCCTCGAAGGATTCGAGCAATCCGCCGAGAATATCTCGGTGGGAGACCCGGAAATCGAAGTCCTCGCCCGAGAGGCCGAGTTCGGTCAGCGCGTTCGCGGCGACAGCAAGAATTTCGGCGTCGGCGGTTGGGTCCGCGGAGCCGAAGATGTCGATGTTCGTCTGGTAGAACTCCCGGAAGCGGCCCTGCTGGACCTGCTCGTAGCGCCAGAACGGCCGGGTCGACATCCACTTGATCGGTTTCGAGAGTTCCTGCTGGCGGGCAACGGCCATCCGTGCCACGGTCGGTGTCAGTTCGGGCGTCAGCGCGACTGACCGGCCACCCTTGTCCTCGAACGAATAGAGTTCGTCGAGAATTTCTTCGCCGCTTTTGTCGGCGTACAGTGCCGCAGATTCGAGTGCAGGCGTGCCAATCTCGCGAAAGCCGTGGCGACGTGCAACGGACTCGACGGTGTCCATCACCTGCCGTCGGGATTGCATCTCCTCGGGGTAGAAGTCACGAAATCCCTTGATTCGGTCGTACATGTCACCGGATTCGGCAACCATCCGCTTGAATGCTTCTCTCTGCGGACGAGTCGGCTGACCGTCAAGTTCATACCCGGCGGGACTGTCCATTGTGGCAATGGATCGGCGTCCGTTTCTCGAAATCGCCAGCCTGGCAACGCTCCCGCTGGCTGCTGGCTGTCTCGGCATTGACTCTGACTCTGAAGACGACGACTCACCTGATGACCCGGCTCCGACAAACGAGACGGAAGACACGTCTGAGGAGGACACGTCGGACCAGCCCGATGGGCAGCCACTATTTGCAGAGTCGTTTTCGGTGACCAGCCAGAGCGGCTTTCTTGCGATTAACGAGACCGTCGAGACACGAACGCAGGCCCGCGAAGCAGGCTACATTCTGTCTGATGGTGAGGATGACGAGACAATCGCTGTTCAGGCCACCGTCGCCGACGATGGCTCGTGGGAATCGACGGACGTAGCGTTCCCACCCATCGAGGCCTCCGGCATCGAGGCAAACATTGAGTTTCCGGACGGGCTTTCGGGCGTCCTTACTGAGAATCGGATGACTGCAAGCGGGACACTTCGGGTTGTAATTGAGGTCCTCGACGACGAGTTCAGCTTCGAGGTCACCGCCACGACTGAGCAGAGCAATACGCTGACCGGTGAGACGAACTTCGACGCGGAGCCACCGACTGCGACGCTGGTCGACAACGAGTTCATTATCGAGGATTCGGCGAGTTCTTCGATTGTCAACAGCCAGCTCGATTTGCCGGCCGAAGAATCTGGGTCGAACTGGTTCGAACTCGAAGTCGAATTCACGGGTTAGTCGAACAGTTCCTCGAAGACTTTCTTCTGTGCGGACCTGAGATGCTGGTGGTACGTCGGTCGAGAGATATCCATCGCCTCGGCGAGTTCGTTGCCGTCGACCTCTCGGGGCCAGTCGAAAAAGCCCCCGAGATACGCGGTGCGCAATGACGTCTCCTGTCGGTCGGTGAACCGGTCGCTGAGTGCCGCACGGAACTCCTGTCGGGTCTCGACCGGCCGTTCGCGCTCGTGATAGCCCAGCAGTTCCGTACTCGGGTACTGGTTTTCGACGAGTTCGAACAGGTCACGCGCCTCGGCCTCGTAGGGGAGTTCGACAATAAACCGCGCAGTGCCGTGTTCGGCGGTAACCTCACGCGGAACAGCGCCGTACTCCGTCAGCAATGCCAGCAGCGAGTCTTCGACGGTCAGTTCGAGCAGACACTCCTCTTCGTGGTCGACGATACAGGTCACACTCTGGACTGCAACGTCTTCCTCGGCGATAGCGACGAGTTCGTCGACTTCGACACCGCGAGCGGTGAGATACAGTCGGATCGACCCATCCGAACTGTAATCTGTCCCTGCCGATTCGAGCACGCAGTCAGTCGCGCCAGAGAGCCGGCTGAACAGCAGTTCCTGGTCGGAGATCGAGAACTCCAGTTCGATAATCTCTGTCGCGTCGAGAATCCGGCCGCGTTCGATGGCATTGATTGCGTTTGCGATGACTCGCCCGAGCGATTCGAGCACGATTCGTTCCCGCTCGTCGAGTGCGTCTGGCTCCTCAGCGAGCACGGTCAACACGCCGTAGTTGGCGTCCTTGTACACGAGTGGAATCGCGATAAGCGAGCTGACCCCACTGTTGCCGGCAATCTCAGCCCAGGGGCCCGCGTCGACGCTCTCGAAGTCAGTGAGTATCTGCGGTTCCTGTTCGGTGTAGGCACGACTGACTGGTTCGTTGCCGCCGGCGAGCGGGAACGACCGGCCACGGACTGGTACCGCGGCAGAGCCAGACCACGCCGATGGGCTGAGCGTCTCCGCCGCGACATCTGGCTGGCCAATCCACGCGAAGGCGTATGGCTCCGCTGCGGCGAGTTGCTCGACGACGCCGTCTTCGAGTTCCTCACGGGTCTGTGCCTGGACGAGCACTTCGACAGTGTTCTGGACGAGGCCGTTGACCCGGTCCAGCACTCGTTCGGTGTGTTCCTGTGCTTCACGAACGTCCTGTTCGCGTTTGGCCCGCATACAGGCCGCCGCAGCACTGGTCGCCAGCAGCGCAAGCATCTGCTCCTCGCGCTCGTCGAAGGCGTTGGCCTCGATTGTCGAGACACTGATCGTGCCGTGAACGCCCACCGGATAGTACATGACTGAGGCACCGGCACCCAACTCTGGTGGCCCTTCGCCCGCACCGAGGCTGTTGATAGTTCGTGGTTCGCCGGAGGCAAACACCTCTCCTGGGTAGCCCTCGCCGACATTATAGACTGGGCGTTCGCCGAGTACGTCGGCGGCTTCGTCGGTCATCGCCGCAGGAACGAGCGTTCCCGCGTCGCTATCGTACAGTCTGAAGACACTGAGGTCGAATCCAAGCAGGTCCTTGGCGGCGTTGACTGCAATCTCTGCGACGTGCTCGCGGTTGCGGGCCTGCATCAGCGACCGCGTCGTGTCGAGAATACCCGCGAGTTGTTCCTGGGCGGCCTGACGCTCGGTCATGTCGCGGCCGACCGTCGCAGCCCCAGTCACAGCCCCACCGTCGTCACGAAGCGGCGCGTTCGAGAACTCGTAGGGATACTGCTGGTCGTCGCGTACCGCCATCGTTGCCTCGACCGAACTGCCAACGCCGTCGAGTGCGTTTTCGATTGCTTCGGTCACGGCGGCTCGGTCCTCTTCGACGATGAACTCCGCTGGCCGTTCACCCTCGATATCGCTGCCAGCCAGTTCCTCGAAGCGCTCGTTCCAGCGGACGAGTCGGCCGTTGTCGTCGGTTGCAAACAGCGGGTCCGGGAGGCTATCCATCAGACTCTCGGTGAACGCGCGCTGCTGATCGAGTTCTTCCTCGTAGGCCTGTTGTTCGAGCAGATAGCCAATCCAGTCGGTCAACACTTCTGCGAAGTGTCGGTCGCTTTCGTCGAACGCAGACTCACGTGCCGTGTCGTCGACGAAACAGATTGTCCCGTACTGTTCGTTGTCGACGGTTACTGTCGCACCGAGATAACACTGCAGGTCCCACTGTTCGTAGCGCTCGTCCGGGATGGTTTCAGTTTCGGTGACGTCGCCGAGCGCAACTGTCTCTTCGCCAGCAATGGTGTACTGGCAGTAGGTTTCTGAAAGCGGTGTCCGCTTGCCCGGCGTCAGTTCCGGATGGTCGCCGACGCTCGTAACGATTTCTTGCTGGTCGTCGGTGATACGGGAGAGAAACGCGCTCGACGTGCCGAGTTGCTCGACGCCCGCCGCCAGCAGTGCGTCGATCTTTGCGCTCCGCGAGAGGTCGCGGTCAGTGGCAATCTCGTGGAGTTCTTTCAGCGGAAAGTCGGCCGGCTGGGCCTGCTGGCCGCCGTCAGTTGTCACCGGTGCAGGGTCGAGACACTGCATGACTGCGTGGCGAAGCCCAACAACGCCACCAGTCCCGTCACGTCTGACAACGTCCGTTACGCCGGCCTCGTACAGTTCGGCCGCGTCGGCCGCGCTGTCGACGTAGAGTACTGCGGGAACAGACAGGTTCCCGAGCGCAGCAGCCAACTCAGTGTCGTCCGCACCAGCAACGCCAACCAGACACGCACCGCTGGCTCCGTCGACTGTTTCAGCACGCTGCACGTCGATGTTCTCCTCGGCGAACACCGTTGTCAACCGCTCGAACAACGCCTCATCCGCACCGACAACACAGACCTGCGTCGTCGCGCTCATGGGTGATAGATACTAACTCATTAGGTATACGCTGGCATAAATACTCTGCTGGCGGCGGGGTTCTGCGAGCAAAGATAGCCGCAAACTCCTCGGGTACTGTCTCGGGGCTGGCAACTGCCCGGAGCTACTCCATCAGGTCGTCGTTTTTCTGCAGGTGTTCGAGAATGTTCTCGTGTGCAGCGCCGTTCGAGCCCAGCAACTCCTTGCGCTCGTCGGAATCGAACTCGACAGTGTAGGGCTCCCCGTGGCGGTCGGTGAGCGTCGCGCCGGCGGCCCGGGCAATCACGACACCCGCGGCGACGTCCCACGGATAAGTGCCGTATTCCCAGGTCCCTTCGGCGCTCCCGTTCGCGAGATAACAGAGACTGAGCGCGGCCGACCCGAGTGCTCGCACACCGCGAGTCTGCTGATAGAAGTGCGTGAGGAACTCTCCGTCCGGGTCCCAGCCCGAAAGCAGCATGCTCTCGTCGAGTTCCGAGCGGTTGCTGATGTGGATTTTCTTGTCGCCTTTGTAGGCGTCGCCGCCGGCAACAGCGTGGAACATCTCGTCGGTTTCGGGAACGTAAATGACGCCCATGACGGGTTCGTCGTCTTCGATAAGTCCAATCGAGATGGAGTACTGTGGATTCCCGTGTGCGAAGTTCCCCGTCCCGTCGACAGGGTCGATGACCCACTTGAAGTCGCTCGACCCGTCCTTGAATTCGGCTTCCTCCGAGAAGATTGCGTGGTCCGGGAACTCGTTTTCGATAATCGTCGTGATAATCTTGTTCGCCTGGTGGTCAGCCTCGGTGACGATGTCTGATTTGTTCGTTTTGACCGTGACATCCTCGACACGGCCGTGGAGTTCTCGCAGTGGTTCACCCGCGCTGCGTGCGGCCTCAGTGGCGACATCACGAGCCTTCTCGACGACACTCTGTTCCTCGGTCGGGAAGCCGTCGTCGAGCAGTTCGCGCGGTCCGTCGGGGTCGTCGCGGATTCCCCAGCTGAGTTTCTCGGTTATCGCCGTCATGAACTGGTCGTCGTAACTCGTTCTGACGACGTGCGCGCGGCCCTCAGCACCGGTGACGTCGATGACATCGCCGCCGCTGACAATCTTGTGTGCGCGCCCGCCATCGACGAGGAGGCTGGCTTGCTCGCGGCTGACAACCTTGATATCTGCGTCCGCGGAGACGACCATCGGGCGCACACCCATACTGTGTGTCTGCAGCGGCGTAATCTGGAGCGTGTGGTTGTCGCCCGGCATGTGGATTGGGCCGCCCGCAGAGAGGGCAACACCGGTCGAGCCCGTCGGTGTCGAGATAGCGAGACCGGTTCCCTCGTACTGGCCGACGTACTCGCCGTCGACGAAGACGTCGAGTCGGGTGATCTTCCGGTCGAATGGGTTCTCCGGCGGGACGTGCTGGAGCATCACGTCGTTGATACCGGTCGCGTCGACACCCGGCGCGTCGACGCGGAGCTTCTGGCGACTGTCGACAGTCGCTCGACCGCTGACGACTTCGTCGAGGGCTGCTTCGAGTTCTTCGAGTTCGACACGCGCCAGGAAGGCCAGCGACCCGGCGTTGACGCCGAGTTGCGGAATACCATGTGGTGTGAACAGTTTGATCCCTTCGAGGAACGTGCCGTCACCGCCCAGTGTGACGCCAAGCGTTGCCCTGCCAGGGTCGTAGGCGTCGCCGATGTCCTCGCCGAGTTCGACGACGGAGACATCGATGTCCTTCTTTGCTGCCCAGTCCTGCAGACGCTCCAGTGGTTCTCCCCCGTTGGGACTCGTGAGAACGATAATCTTGTCCGTGGTTGCCAGTCTACGTCCTTGCATTGCTATTACGAACGTGTGAGGCTTGTTTAATAGTTACTTTGGCGGGTATCTTATGTATCTGTCTCAGAGAGTGTTTGTCATCCCCGTGCTTGCTGTTGATTTGTTCTGTGAAACCGAGTCAAAATTTACCGTGACCACAAAAATCCGCTCCGACAACCCCGAATAAACGATAATTATGTTTTTGATCGTTCAAATCCGGCACACTCAACAGTGCAGTACTTGACCGGGTGTGGTGACTGGTGTGCCCACATAGGGTGATACGTGCTGTAATATATCACACGAGAAACGAAACTATTGTAGGCATCTGCTGAGAAGGTGGGAGTATGGCCGTAATCGATATTGCACGGACCACTGTTGTCACCGCCAGTCCAGATACCTCCGTTGCGGACGTCGTACGAAAGCTTCACGAGGAGGAAGTCGCCGGTCTCGTTGTCGTCGACGACGGAAAGCCGCTCGACCTCGTGACGAGTCGCGACCTGCTCCCTGCGGTCCTCGACGAGCAGTTCGACGCGGAGAACACACCGGTCGAGGAGTTCATCGAGGACGACATTCCAACCGTCGAGGCGGACGAGGGGATGTACGACACTGTCGAGGTGATGTCCGAGCGCGGTATTCGGCGACTTCCGGTCGTTGAGGACGGTGAACTCGTCGGAATTATCTCTATCAGTGACGTCGTTGTCCTGCTGGGTATGGAACTTCAGCACGTTGCGACTGCGATTCGGAGTTCCTCGCCAGCCTACGAGCGCGACGGCTTCGACTACTACGACGGGTAACGGCGCCGCTCCAGTCGAACCGCCGTCCGTACCGACTTCTGTTGACAGTCCTGACGGGAGTTCCATCTCTGCGCTGTCGGGGATACCGACGGCGGTGTACAGATATTTATTCGCGGGCCGCCTCCCGGTATGCAATGGGTGGGTATGTGTGCACCGTCGCTGGTGGCAACGGCGGTGTTGGAAAGACGACGACGGCAATCAATCTCGGCGCGGCGCTTGCGGCGCGCGGGTACGAGACAGTTATTGTCGACGCAGACCTGGCGATGCCGAACGTTGCTGACCTACTCGGTGTCGATGTCGAAACCTCTCTTCACGATGTTCTCGCCGGGTCGGCAACGCTCAGTGAGACACTCGCCGACGCCGGCGGTCTGACGATTATCCCCGGCGAGACGAATCTCGACGCCTACGCCGACGCCGACCCGAAGAAACTCCCGAAAGTCGTCAACACACTCGCCCGCACGTACGATGTCGTGGTGATCGATACTGCTGCCGGCCTGAGCACCGAGACGACGATACCGCTAGAACTTGCCGATGGCGTCGTTCTCGTTACAACGCCGGACCACGTCTCGCTGACAGATACCGGCAAAACTGGCACGCTCTCGGAGATGGTCGATAGTTCCATTCTCGGCGCGTTGCTCGTTCGGGCGACTGCAGAGACGCCAATCACAGATATCGACGCGGAGTTCGATTTCCCGCTGCTCGGCGGCATTCCAGAAGATTACGACGCTGTGGGGGCCGAACCGCTGGTCACGAACGTCCCTGATAGCCCGGCGGCCGCGGCGTATCGTGACCTCGCCGACGAACTTGCGCCCGTCTTTTTCGAGGGCGCACCGATCGAAGAGGTCGACCTCGTCCCACACGAGTGGGTTGGGTAGTCACTCGCGGATGTTCGCCAGAAACTCCTCGAAGACGTCCTGACAGTCTCCACAGAGCGTATAGTTTGCATACGCTGGCAATCCCCCGCCGGGCCGGCGGTAGAGTTCGACGCCCACTACTGGTCGGTCACAGTCGTTGCCACAGAAACTACAGCAATCACTGACTTCTCGGTAGCCAGCACCGAGTGGCTGGTCGGGGTTGACCGGTGGCTGGTCGTGGTCCGCCCAGGTGTCCAGCAGCGCAACCGGTTCGGCCGCACACTCGGGGCAGTGCGTTAGCCCCCCGTTGGTCAGTCCGTCGAGTGTTTGCTCGTCCGATTCGGGGTAGGTCTGGAGCGCGAGTACCTGCTCACTCAGCGCTGCGCCACAGGCCGTGCACTGCTCGCCGACCGCGGTGTCCGTCTCTGCGCGTGGCTCACTGCTCATATCCCCAGTCGTCGCCCCAGCGGTATAGTGCTGCGTCAGACAGGTGACTGTCGCTCGTCTGCCACCGGCGTGGGCGGCAAAACGAAGACGGTATGAGGCACCTCCTGCATTGACTGTATAATGACTGGCCAGGGAGACGCCGATCACGAAAACGCACTGCAGGACGTGATCGCTGTCGACGCCGACGACAACAAAGAGGGAATGGTCAACCGACTGGACGCACACACCGGCGACGGTATTCGCCACCGCGCGTTCACGACGCTTCTGTTCGACGGTGACGGACGTATTGTGCTCGCCCAGCGAACCCCGTACACACGACTCTGGGATACGTTCTGGGACGGCACCGTCGCCTCACACCCGGTC
>JAQCNR010000468.1 GCA_028274925.1 Halovenus sp. | reverse complement strand
ACCGGCTGGTCATCCGCTGCTGGAGACGAACGTGACCGGATTCGCTCGCTCGCGGACCGCGTCGTCAACCCCGGTGACGGCGTTGTTGAACACGTCTCCGCCCGCGTCGGTGACCGTGGCCAGCGGATACGACAACTGCAGCGGATTCTCCGAGATATCGAGCATCTGGCGGTCGTGACACACGACAACCCTGACCCAGACGCACTTGCCAGCGCGCTGGCGCTCGGGCGAATCGCGCGTGGCGCTGGCTGTACGGTCGATGTCTGTTATTACGGAGAGATTACCCATCAGGAAAACCGCGCGTTTGTCAACGTGCTGGAGATGGACCTTCGCAGTCTCGGCTCTGACGATGACCTTGAGGAGTTCGACGGAATTGCCCTGGTTGACCACTCCCGACCGAGCGTCAACGACCAACTTCCCGCCGACGTGGCTGTCGATATCGTGATCGACCACCACCCGCCGCGGTCACCAGTCGACGCACAATTTGTCGACCTTCGCAGTAGCGTCGGCGCGACCAGTACCCTGCTCGTCGATTATCTCGACCGGTTCAACATCTCCTTCGACGCTGGAATCGCCACAGCTCTGCTGTTCGGCATTCACGTCGACACGGACGGTTTCTCGCGAGAAATTGCAGAGGAGGATTTCGCCGCGGCAGCACGACTCGTCCCCGAAGTCGATTTCGGGATGTTCGACCGGATCGAGTCACCAAGCATCAGCCCCCGGACCTTCGAGACGATTGCCGACGCGATCAGCAACCGCCGGGTCGACGGGCCGGTGCTGATGACCTGCGTTGGTGACCTTGCTGAACGCGACGCGTTGGCACAGGCCGCCGACAGACTCCTGAACATGGAAACTGTCACAACCGTTCTTGTCTACGGGATCAAAGACGGGCAGATATTCGTCTCGGCACGGGCCCGCGGCACGGATATCGACCTCGGTGAAGCGTTGCGGGACGCGTTCGGACAGATCGGCAGCGCAGGCGGCCACGTCGATATGGCTGGTGCACAGATCGAACTCGGCGTGCTCGGCGATGTCGAGCAGAGCGATTCCCTCGTGACAATCGTCGAAGAGATGGTTACTGCACGGTTTCTGGATGTCGTCAACGCCGAGATGAGCTCTGTCGCAGAGAGTTCCTACGCGACTGAATCCGAAATCGACGCCGAGTATCTGGGCGCAGACCCCGAGGTGAGCGAGGAGCAGTCCTCGACAGATAGCGCCGAGCAGTCGTAGCTGACAGACGAGAGGCTTTTCGGCCCCCCGCTCTTCAGGGGGAGTAATGGCAGACCAAGAGAAACTGACCGTCCGAGATTATATGACACAGGAGGTTGCGACGGTCGCTCCCGAAGATACGGTTCGTGGCGTGGCCAAACGGATTGCACAGAGCGACAACCACAGCGGGTATCCGGTCTGTGATGGCCGCCACGTCGAGGGATTCATCAGCGCTCGTGACCTGTTACTCGAAGACGAGAACGAGCCAATTTTTAAAGTCATGTCGACGGATCTGCTCGTTGCCCACCCTGACATGAAACTCAACGACGCCGCCCGCGTGATTCTCCGCTCTGGCATTCGCCGTCTCCCTGTCGTCGACGACGCCGGCAATCTTGTCGGTATTATCTCCAACTCCGACGTGATCCGCAGCCAGATCGAACGCGCAACACCCGACAAAGTGAACAAACTTGTCAAGACGCTGGAAAACATTCACGACATCGACGCCACCGAGAGTCGCCGAGATGTCGATATCTCCCAGCTCACGCCCACCCAGGGGAAGGTGTACGCCGACGAACTCGAAGGTCGGCGGTACGAACTCCAGCGAGGGCTTGCCGAACCGCTGGTCATCATCGACACACCCACTGAACTGTTGCTCGCCGACGGCCACCACCGCGTGAAGGCCGCCAGCCAACTCGGTATCGACGAGATGGACGCCTACGTCATCGAAATTGCAGCCCCAGTCGAACTCGGAATGGCCGAAACCGCCCGCAAAGAGAACCTCGAAACTGTCGACGATATCGACGCTGTCGACTACGCCCACCACCCGCTCGTCGAGCGTACACAGCGACTGCAGGAATAAGCGGCTGTTACTTTTTCTGACCACCAGTCACTCTCCCACTGTTCGTGCTGCGTGCCCCGCAAACGACACTCCGAACCCAGTTGTTTGATGTCGCGCGGACCAACTGTTTCCTGATAGCCACGACGGAGCGGAAGCTACCACATATATCCGACAACCGTGCATGCCTACGATATATGCAATTCTGTGACGAGTGCGGTTCGATGATGCACACGGAGGAGGACACGTGGGTCTGTCGCTCCTGTGAGAACGAGGAGCAACGGGACTCGCAAGCGGAAACGGCGATGGCAATTCAGGATGGCCAGCAGGACGAGGGGGCACCCGATGTGGCCGACGCAACACAGGACGCTGCCGAGACGATGGCGGTACCCTGTCCGGCCGAGGACTGCAACAGCGACCAGGCCTCCTCCGAGATGCTGCCGAAACCGGGCGGCTCCTACGAGGTTCGGCTGTTCACCTGCGTCGAGTGCGGCCACAAGTGGCGCGAGTCCTGACGGTCTCTCCTCGTGGCCTCGTCCGCTGTCACCTCCCACTTGACGCCTCGCTCGTGGATTCCACAGCCTACTAATAACTCTTGGAGAACCTACACGTGGGTGTCCATGGAGGAGGGAGAACACGATGAAACCACGGACAAACCGGCGGAACAGCAACTGAGCCCTGTATCACGACTGAACTCGCTCTCGCGGCGGGACCTTTTGAAGATTGGTGGTGCTGGAGTGGTCGGTTCCGGGGCGGCCTATCTCGGGGTTTCCCTCACCGATGACCAGCCCGTGTCCGATGACCAGCCCTGATACAGGATGGCGGGAGGGTCTACGCCGAGGATATCCTGACCGCTGATACTTTCCGCCCCCTCGACGACGGGAGCGTCAGCCACGTCGACTCCCCGACACTCGTCCCGCCGGGACTGGACTTGCAGACCGACGTTGAACCGGCAGACGAGGCGAAGCAGTTCGTGACGGATATCGCGGGGTCGCGCCCAGCGAACCGACCGCAGATAGAAGCCGACCTGATCGACCGGACGAATCACAGCCATGGCATTATCGACAGCCAAGACGCAGTTGGCGGGTATCCCCAGTACCCACCGACGAGTCGACCGCTGGACCTCGACGAAGGCAACTTGTTTGACCAATTCAAGCAGCGGCGACAGGTGGTCGAACAGGGGTGACACCAGCGAACCTCTCTAACCGTGTCGTCTCGTGAGTTGGCTACGTCCACCTGCAAGTGCTGTAGCAGTCAGTACAGGTGTGGACTGTCCCCTGAGAGTACTGGCCATTTTCGGCACCAGAACTGACCGAAATCACCGACGAGTTCCAACGTTTGTGCGTAGTATTGTAATATTCACGAAATACTTTTGCACCAGCCGCTCTAACTCCGACATATGAGCGACACCTTTGTCATCGTTGGCGGTGACGCTGCAGGGATGAGTGCCGCGAGTAAGGCAAAGCGTGAGAACCCGGAGATGGACGTAATCGTCTTCGAGAAGGGTGAGTGGGTATCCTACGCTGCCTGTGGAATGCCGTACTACATCAAAGGAGTGGTCGAGAATCTGGAGGACCTGGTCACTGTCACGCCCGAGCAGTTCCGCGATGAACGCGATATCGACCTGCGAACTGGGCACGAGGTTGTCGAGATCAACGCCGGGGACGAAACTGTCACTGTGGAGGGGAGCGGTGAGACGTTCGAGCAGTCCTACGACCATCTCCTCGTTGGGACAGGAGCAACAGCAGTCGAACCACCGTTCGACGGGCTGGGCCTCGACGGCGTGTTCACTATTCACGACTTACCCGAAGCCGAGGCTATCAAGGACTACGTTACCGAGTCCTCACCCGACTCTGCGGCAATCGTCGGCGGTGGGTACGTCGGAATCGAGATGGCCGAGGCACTGTCGGAACGAGGGCTGGATGTTTCACTCTACGAAACACTGCCGCACGTGCTTCAGCCGTTCGGCGACACGGTCGCGGAAGTCGTCGAGGATCACCTGCGAAAACAGGGTGTTGACCTCCATCTCGATACCGCAGTTTCGAGGTTCGACGGCAGAGAGGCCGTGGAACGTGTTGTTCTCGAAGACGACACGCACGCGGCCGACATCGCAATCGTTGGCGTAGGCGTGACGCCGAACACAGGTCTTGCAGCCCAGGCAGGCATCGAACTGGGAGACACCGGTGCTATCGCCACCAACGAATACGGGAGGACGAACTACGAGAACGTCTACGCGGCGGGTGACTGCGCCGAGGCCCGACACGTCGTCACTGGCGAACCGGCGCACGTTCCGCTGGCGCTGACTGCAAACCGCGCGGGTCGTGCGGTCGCTCAGACCGTCACTGGCGACCCAGAGCCTGCCGGGGGAACCGCCGGGACAGCTATCGTCAAAGCCTTCCAGCTCGGTGCTGCCAGAACCGGAATCGTCGACGAAGAGCGCGCGCGAGCGGTCGGGTTCGACCCGGTGTCGGTCTCGATATCGGCACCATCGCGGGCGCATTACTACCCCGACGGTGAGGAACTCACTGTTACGTTGCTCGCCGACCGCGAGTCCGAGATGGTACTGGGCGGGACAGTCGTGGGTCGAGAGGGGATAAAACGGATCGACACGATTGCGATGGCACTCACAGCGGGCCTGACGGTTTCCGAACTTCGCGACGCAGACCTGGCCTACGCGCCGCCGTTCAGTCCTGTCTGGGACCCTGTCCTCACGGCAGCGAAAGTCCTCGACGG
>JAQCNR010000457.1 GCA_028274925.1 Halovenus sp. | reverse complement strand
TTATCGTTCATACGATCTTTCCATTTATATCTGGACTAAAGAGGTTTTTGTAATATGTTTCCGGTCAGAGAGTACACCAAAGAGAGTATTATTGTGCAGTAAGTAGTGGTATATAAATTGGAGTGCTACAACTGAATTTGGGTCCGTCTCCAAGAGTCTTCAACGGAAGTCGGGTTCGAAAAGAAACTATCGGGAAAGGGTTTATACGTTCTGGCCACTAACATAAATCTACCGCTGGACGTTTTCCGTGAACTCCCCATTCACCAGCAGAGACCAACATGACTGACACGACAACAAGACGGTATGCGCGCGAGAGCGAGCGCGAAGAAACTGAAGAACAGGAGAGCGAGGAAGAAGAGACGCTCGTTTGTCCGGAGTGTGGTGGCAACCTCGCCTCGGACGCCGAACACGGTGAGACGGTCTGTGAGGACTGCGGGCTGGTCGTCGAGGAGGACGAAATCGACCCCGGTCCGGAGTGGCGGGCCTTCGACTCGAAAGAAAAAGACGAAAAATCCCGCGTCGGTGCACCGACGACGAACATGATGCACGACAAGGGACTATCGACGAACATCGGCTGGCAGGACAAAGACGCCTACGGGAACGCACTGTCCAGCCGACAGCGCGAGAAGATGCAACGACTGCGGACGTGGAACGAACGGTTCCGCACCCGCGACTCCAAAGAACGCAATCTCAAGCAAGCGCTGGGCGAGATTGACCGGATGGCAAGCGCCCTCGGCCTCCCCGAGAATGTCCGTGAGACCGCGAGTGTCATCTACCGCCGTGCGCTGGAGGAAGACCTCCTGCCCGGCCGCTCTATCGAGGGTGTCGCGACTGCGTCGCTGTACGCTGCGGCCCGGAAAGCCGGGACACCGCGCTCGCTCGACGAGTTGACGACGGTGTCGCGGGTCGACAAAGACGAAATTGCCCGGACCTACCGCTACGTCGTCCGAGAACTGAGTCTGGAAATCAAGCCGGCCGACCCCGAGAGTTACGTCCCACGGTTCGTCTCGGACCTAGAACTTTCGGAGGAAGTCGAGCGACGTGCTCGGCAGTTGCTCCAGAACGCCAAAGAGCAGGGCGTCCACTCGGGCAAATCGCCGGTCGGACTGGCTGCGGCCGCAGTGTATGCCGCGTCGCTACTCACCAACGAGAAGGTAACACAAAGCGAAGTGAGTGAAGTTGCGAACATCTCCGAAGTGACGATTCGTAACCGCTATCACGAACTGCTCGAAGCCGAAGAGAACGTTCCCGGGGTCTAAGCCGGTTCGACCCGGCCCAACAGGCCGTCGGCTGTGGGTCCTGGCTCGATTTCGGTCGTGACCTCACGCTGTTCTTCCTGGTCGAATTGCGCGACGAGAGAGGTCATTGCCGTAATCGCCTGTCGGCCCTCGTCGGTTTTTTTGTCGAGGTCAACCGCCTCGATGATGACTTTGAGGTCTGCCGGTTGCTGATGATTCGCGACGAGCGCAGTCACGTCGACTGTTCCCTCGACCGGTTCGTCGAGTTCGGTTGGATTGACAGTGACAACTTCCGCCCGAACTTCCCCCTCGGTGATGTCGTCACCGAAACAGCCTGCGACTCCAACAGCGGATAG
The DNA here is from genome assembly GCA_028274925.1 of Halovenus sp. Classification (GTDB taxonomy): domain Archaea; phylum Halobacteriota; class Halobacteria; order Halobacteriales; family Haloarculaceae; genus Halovenus. Next base: position 35,729 of record JAQCNR010000457.1, on the reverse strand, counting down.
CGCGGCCCCAGACTGGAGGAGTCGACGACGCGTCAGATCGAGACCCATTATACTCAGTGCTACGGGTTCGACCGGTATCAGTTACTCGGAACGGGTCAGTACACGTCGCCGAGGAACGACCGAATCGCGTCGTTGACAACGGCTGGCTGTTCGAGGTTCGAGGAGTGGCCAGCCTCGGGAATCAGCGCCGTCTCTGCGTCGAGTGCATCGACGGTGGGTTTGGCACGTTCGTAGTCGATCGAGGCGTCTTCCTCGCCGTGGACGACCAGCGTCGGGATATCGAGGTCGTGGAGTTCGTCGGTCACGTCGGGTCGTTCGAGCCACGAATAGACCTCCTGATAGACCGACTCGCCGGGGTAGGTGCGCCAGCGGTCGACCCACGACTCGACGAGGTCCGAGTTCTGTTCGAGTGTGGTCTCGCCGAACAGGAAGTGTGTGACTGTTTCGGCCATGCTCAGTTCCATCCCGTCGTCGTCACGGCCCTGTTCGATCATCCCGCGATAGAGTTCGATATCGTCGTCAGTGTGGGGCTTCGACGTGGAGTCGATGAGAACGAGCCCAGAGATTTCGTCGGGATAGTTGATCGCCAGTCGCAGCGTCATGAACCCACCCATGGACATCCCAGCGAGCACGGGTTTGTCCATCCCAAGTCCGTCCATCATCGCGCGACAGTCTTCGACGAGGTCATCGAGGTCGTAGGGGTCGAAGGCGCGTTCGGTCCGGGCGCGGAGATTGTACGCAGCGACCCGGTACTCGTCGGACAAGCCGTCGAGTTGTGGGTCGAACATCGTCCGGTCCATCAGGGTGCCGTGGGCACAAAGCAGTTCGGGACCGCTGCCGGCCTCGGCGCTGAGTGTGTCTGCCCGCTCGCGGTACATCGCTGTTGCTGGCTCGTCAAACGACATACCTGTTCTGCGAGCGATACCATCAAAAAACTACGCGTCAGTCAGGCGTATTTTTTGACGACATCAAGGATGTCGTCGAGTTCGTCACCGGACAGTGAGTACCGCTCTTGGGCGTACAGCGCGCGGAGTTCGTCGCGGTCGAGCGGTTGTGTGTCGACAATCTTGTGGGCCGTCTTGTCGTCGACTTTCTCCAGTTCGAGCAGTTCCTCGACGAACTCCTGAGCGTCCGACGGCGAGAGGTCGGCAAAGCGGTTGACGTGCTCGATAGCGCGAGAGAGTTCGTACCGCATCTCGCGGTCCTCGTCGTCAGCGCGCTCCATCTCGATATCTTCGAGAATCTCTTTGGTTTCTGAAATGGTGAGATACTCCTCGTCGACTTTCTCTTTGAAGATGCTCATAGTTCTACGAATCGCTCAGTTGTCTGTTGTACTCAACCGAGGGCAAAATACCTTCGGAAACGAGCACAGGGAGGGGAAGCACCAATCATTATGCTGCTTGTGTTCGTATACCACACTATGTCACGCCAAGTGCAACAGGAACTGGAAGTCGACCAGTTCACGAAAGGACTCGTCGGTCCAGACCAGGAGTGGAGTGGGACCGTCGCAGACGGGGGAACAGTGCGGACACACACGCCGCCGGCCTGTTGGGGGCCGATGATTACACCGGAGTTTCGCGGCGGCCACGAGGTGACAGCGCCAATCTACGTCGAGGGAGCAAGACCCGGCGACGCACTGATTGTCCACATCGAAGCGGTGGACGTCACGAGCGTCGCAACCTCGACAGGGTCGATGGACGAAAACGAGGACGCCTTCGGCGACGACCCATTCGTCGACCACCGCTGCCCGGAGTGTGGAACCGAGTGGCCCGACAGCGTCGTCGAGGGGACAGGCGAAGACGCGATTCGGTGTGCAGAGTGCGGCGCAAACGCCTCCTCCTTTGGGTTCGAGTTCGGCTACACCGTCGCCTTCGACGACGACCACACAGTTGGGCTGACTCTCGACAACGACGCGGCCGAGGAGTTCGCACAGAATGCCGAGGAGGCGATGGCGATTCCAGAGAACTCTCGCCAGCACCCAATCCTGCTGTACAAACCGTCGGAGATGCCCGGCGCGCTCGGTCACCTCCGGCCGTTCATCGGGAATATTGGGACGACACCCGCCGTGGAGTTCCCCGACAGCCACAACGCTGGTGACTTCGGGCAGTTCCTCGTCGGTGCTGACCACGAATGGGGACTCGAAGACCAGGAAGCGCTGCGAGCACGCACTGACGGCCACCTCGACTCGAACGACGTGCGGCCGGGAGCGACACTCATCTGTCCGGTCGAAATCGAGGGGGCAGGGCTGTACGTCGGTGACCTCCACGCCAACCAGGGTGACGGCGAACTGTCGCTACACACCACCGATGTGAGCGGCAAGACGAAACTCTCCGTCGAAGTAATCAAAGATGTCGGACTCGACGGGCCGATTCTGCTGCCGAACGAATCCGACCTGCCCGACATCGCCAAACCATACAGCGACGAGGAACTGGAGACTGGACGAAACCTCGCCGCCGAACACGGGGTCGATATGAGTGAGGCAGCACCGCTGCAGGTGGTTGGCTCCGGCGAGACGATCAACGCTGCCACTGAAAATGCCTTCGAGCGCGCCAGCAACCTCTTCGGAATTACCGAAGGCGAAGTCCGGGGGCGGTGTACCTTCACCGGCGGCGTCGAGATTGCCCGCCTCCCTGGCGTCGTCCAACTGTCGATGCTAACACCAATCGACTTGCTCGAAGAGTGCGGACTCGCAGATGTAGTTCAGCAAAAGTACGACTGAGCCCACAGCTACATTTTTGTGGCCGTTGACGGGCCCAGTATGCAGGTTGACGAATCCGACCTCGACTGGGAAACCTACGATAAAGAGGAGGCAACCTTTCGCCGGAAGGAACTCGGCACGGCCGCAGAGACTGACCAACTCGGCTGTAGTCTCTACGAACTGCCGTCTGGTGAGCGGTCGTGGCCCTACCACTACCACACCGCCAACGAGGAAGCCATCTACGTGCTCGCTGGCGAGGGGCAACTTCGGGCAGCCGATGGCACAGAAGAGATTAGCGCCGGCACATTCTGCTCGTTTCCGGCCGATGAGTCCGGCGGCCACCGCGTCGTCAACGACAGCGACGACCCACTGCGGTATCTCGCCATCTCAACGATGAACGAGCCAGACGTAACAATCTACCCGGACAAGGAGATGTTCGGTGTCTACGTTGGTTCGCCGCCGGGCGGTCGTGAAGAACGTTCCTTCGAGGGTTATTTTCCGATAGACGCGGAGACAGCGTACTGGGATTAATCGTCGAGTCGTTCGACGAGGGCTTCAAGTTCTGCTTTGCGCTCGGCTTTGGCCTGTTCTTGGAGTGCCTGTTCGTTGTCCGTCTCACAGAGCAAATCCGGAACCGCTGTTGGATTGCCACTGTCGTCAATCGCGACAAAGGTCAGAAACGAGGAGGTTGTCTCGCGGGTGTCGCCAGCCCGTGGGTTCTCCGCGTGGACGTCGACTTTGACGTTGACACTCGTTCGGCCGGTGTCGTAGACGTAGGCCTCGATAACGGCGATTTCGCCGAGGTCGATTGGCGCTTTGAAATCGACGTGGTCCATCGACGCCGTAACGACGGCCTGATTCGAGAAGCGTAGCGAGGCAATCGCGCCACAGATATCCATCCAGTGCAGCACCACACCACCTAGCGCGCGGCCCAGCGCGTTCGTGTCGTTGGGCAACAGCATCTCAGTCATCTCCGTATACGAGGAAGTGAGCGTCGCAGTGTCGGTATCGTCTGCTGACATACAGCGGAAATCGGTACACTGTCACATGTCAGTTGTGACTTTCCAACTGGTCCAGTACGCATTTGCCTGCCGCACTCGAAGGAGTGGTGTGTACGTGACGACCGACGATGGTGCCGACCTCTATTACGAGACTGCGGGCGAGGGCGAATGCGTTGCCTTCGTAGGTGACTGTGGATTTGGGGCGTGGCAGTGGGCCGGTCAGTACGACGGACTCGCCGGACCGTACCGGACACTGGCGTGGGACCTGCGAGGGACGGGTCGGTCCGACGCGCCCGAAGGACCATACGATGTCGACCGACTCGCTGCCGATCTTGAAGCAATTCTTGCTGATAGCTCGGCCAGACGTGCCCACCTCGTCGGCGCTGGCCTCGGTGGGATGATAGCGCTCAGATACGCCCGCGAATACGGCCGCGCTGCTTCGCTGTCGCTCGTTGGGACCGCACCACTGGGAGACGATGTCGATAGTGCGGCGCTTCGGGCACTGCACCCAGGTGAGGGCGCGACTGCGGCACAGTTCCGGGACGCATCGGTGGGTGCGTTCTCACAGGCATTTCGAGAGTCTGACGCCTTCGAGCAGATACTCCAGTGGCGCATTGGGGATGACCACGCCGAGGGACTGGACGCACAGATTGCTGCCGTCGAGTCCTTCGACGCCGGCCCCCTGTACGAACTCACGACGCCAGCGCTGGTCTTCCACGGCGTCGAGGACCCAGTTATCGACCCCGAGGTTGGTCGTGAACTGGCCGAAGACTTGCCCCGTGGCGAGTTCGAGGCCGTCGAGGGCCGACATCTCGCTCACGTCGAACACGCCCGAGCGGTGACCGACCGGCTTGCTGGCTTTCTCGACGACCACCGCTCGGCGTGACCGCGAGTCCGGCAGAACTCGCAGCCGGTGAGTTACTTAAGTCCGCGTGTCCAGTAACTAACCCAATGAGTCGACTGCGCATCGCATTATTGAACGCAGCCCACGACGGCGACCACACCCGACGGAACTTTCGGCGGGAACTGGACGCCGACCTGGTGGAGTACAACGTCACAGAGGGTGACCTCCCCGACAGTTTCGAGTTCGACGCTGCGGTCCTCACCGGCTCCCGCGCTTCAGTGTACTGGGACGAACCGTGGATTGGTGCGTTGAAGCGCTGGGTCGGCGACGCAATCGAGACCGGGATGCCCTTTCTTGGCGTCTGTTACGGCCACCAACTACTGGCCGACGTGCTCGGCGGCCGCGTCGCGGGGATGGACGAGTACGAGATTGGCTACCGGGAGATCGAACACAGTGGCGAGTCGCTGCTGTTCGACGGTATCGACGAGCGCTTCACAGCCTTCACGACGCACTCCGACCGCGTCGAGGAGCTACCACCGGGCGCAGAGCTACTGGCGACCAACGACTACGGAATCCACGGCTTCCGGCACGGCTCCGTCTTCACCGTGCAGTTCCACCCCGAGTACGACATGGAAACCGCCCGCAAGATTACCGACGGCAAAGACCAGTTGTCGGCCGAACGCCGGCAGTCGGTACTCGACGGCGTCACCGAGGAGAACTACGCCGCTGCCTGCCGGACGAAGAAACTGTTCGAGAACTTCACCGCGTTCGTGCGCGAGACTCGCGAGGAGACGGCTACGCGGTCGAGTGCCGCTGGCGACTAGCGGTCGGGCGCGAGCGCCTCCATCGTCTGTTTGATTTCGTCGACGTTTGCACCGCGCGGGTAGGACGTATAGACCGCGTCGACACCGTCGATGGCCTCGTATTTTGCGAGTTGTTCGCGGGCTTCCTTCGGCGTTCCGGCGACATCCATCTGCGAGAGCAGTTCGTCTCTGACGAGTTGCTGGGCGTGGTCGCGTTCGTTGTCCTGCCAGGCGTCGTGAATCGAGTGTGCGAGGTCTTCGTGGCCCTGCCTAGCGATGCTGTCGCGGTAGTACGTGCCCATCCCACCGATGTAGAAGGCGACGTGTTGCGTAACGAGGTCCCGAGCGTGTTCGGAGTCGTCCAGCGCACAGCAGGTCACCGACACCGTCGTGCGGAACTGCTCGTGGTCGCGGTCACCGAGTTCGAGCCCTCGCTCCAGGTCGTCCATCCGGTCGGCCAACCCGTCGTGGGTGAAGGTGGTCGCGTGCCAGCCGTCGGCGAAGCGACCACACATCTCGACAGCCTTCGGTCCCAACCCTGCAGCGTCGACTTTCGGAGTCGTCTCTGGGAGGGCAGAGCGCAGTCGGAATCCATCGAGTTCGAAGTACTCGCCGTCGTAGGAAACTTCCTCGCCGGTGAGAACTTGCTTGATTATCTCAACTGTTTCGCGGGTCCGCCGGAGCGGATTCCCGAAGTCCGCCCCGTGCCAGTTCTCGATGACAATTGGGCCTGAGGGGCCGACACCGAGGCGGAAGCGACCGTCGCTGGCCTCCTGTAGCGTCGCGGCAGTCTGACCCAGCAGCGAGGGTGACCGGGAGTAGGCGTTGAGAATACTCGTCCCAAGCCCGATTTCGTCGGTCCGGTGTGCGGCCGTCGCGAGCAGTGTCACGGCGTCACGACCCCACGTTTCCGGAGCCCAGGCGAAGTCGTAGCCGAGTTCTTCGGCGAATTCAATCTGGTCGACCATCGCGTCGAGCGAGGGCTGTGCGCCGACGGAGAGAAATACGTCTCTGTCTGTCATGCTCGCACCTTACAAGCCGGAGTATTTAGTTGTGGGTTACGGCAGCTGTCGGTTTCGAGACAGCTCTGGCGGCTCAGCTCAGCTGTTTGTCGAGTTCGCCCTTGATCGCCAGCGTGTCGAAGTCGTGGTCCGGACGGATGTTGACAAAGTCCAGAAAGCCCTCAGCCGCAGTCAGCACGTCGTCGTCGTAGTAGTCGCTGGCGGCGGCGACAGTCGGGCCAGCCCCAATTATCGGTTCGAGCGCGGCCAGCGCACAGGCAATGTCGTACGACCGTGCGTCGGCAATACCGTTCTCGTTCACCTTCGTCGCGTCGATGAAATACAGTTCGCCGTCGGCGATCAGGACGTTCTCTGCCCGCAGGTCCCCGTGCACAAGGTCGGCAGCGTGCATCTCTGCGAGGGCGGCAAACAGGTCCGGGACGGCGGCCTCGACAGCCTCGGTGTCGAGGTCATCGAGCGTCTTGAAATCGGAGAGATACTCAAGCACAACGACACCGTAGCCGTCGTACTCGAAGGCTTCCAGCGGTTCGGGAGAATTGACGCCCAGCTCCTGCATTTTTTTCGTCGATTCGAGTTCGTGTTCGGCCATCGCGTACGGTGTCTCGAATCGCTGGAAAAACCCCTCCGATCCGCTCGCGAAGACACCGATATTTCGACCAGTAGTCAACAGCCCGTGGACGAGCGTATTCTGCCCGCTGATGATCTTGATGAAAAACTGCTCGTTGACCACGGCTGGCGTCGACAGCCAGTTGTCCGCGTCGAGCAAGCGGACATCGTCGAAGGACTCGTCGTGACGGGCAGCGGCCTCGGCCGCGAGTCCTTCGAGTTCTTCCTCGGGTACCTCACCCCTGAGAAGATCACGAATTGCCATGGATAGCTCACTTACTCTCTGTGAGTATATAACTGCGGGGCAAACTGCTGTACAAGCCGACGACGGTAGTTTTCCATATCGGTCTCTCTTCAGACCACCACGAACGACCTAGCGGATAGCAACCGCTCAAACCGGACCAACTATCGCCTAGAACGGCCAAAATCAGAATTGAGAGCCAGCCAGCAGTCTTATTCTTCTGGCCCTCATATGAAATATTGGAGCCATCTGGCTCCGTAGTGTCACACGCTGGGGGGCAACCCCCTGCTTTTCCCTTGTGCTGACGACTATAGCCGTCGGTTTATCAGAACGGTTAATTATCAGGAGATATATATCTCGACCGATGACAGGGGATCCGGAGGTTCTGATCGTCGACGACAAGCCAGATGTCGTCGGAACGTATCGGGAACAGTTGGATGATACGTACACGACTCAAACCGCAAATTCGGGGCAAGAGGCGCTCGAGAAACTCGATACGGCTGTCGATGTCATGTTGCTCGACCGCCGGATGCCAGAGATGAACGGCGACGAGGTGCTAGAACGTGTCCGAGAGCGTGAACTCGGCTGCTGGGTCGTTATGGTCACGGCCGTGGACCCAGACATGGATATGGTAACTCTCGATTTCGACGAGTATCTTGTCAAACCGGTCTCTGGGGCGCAATTGAACGATGCTGTCGAGCGAATGCTCAAACGAGACCGATTGGACGAACAGATTCAACAGATTGTCGAACTCGGCTCGAAGCTAGCGACGCTCGAAGCCAAACTAAATTACGAGCAGCTTCAACAGAGCGAGCGCTATACCGAGTTGCGAGAGGAGTTCGGCCAACTTCGGGACTCAGTTGAACTAACCGAACGCGATGACGATCCGTATCTCGAGGCGACTGTCGAGAACATCGACGCGCTGTTACCAGACGGTGCCAAGCGGTTCTGACTGTCCCAGATTCGTCTCAGGCAGCGTAATACTATGATTTTTGTGTAGCTTTTATTACGTATACACAGGATATGAGGCGAGCAGCACTCACGGCGGTAGCCCTCGTTGGCGTCTGTCTGCTGTTGTTCCCGACAGCCGGCAGTCAGGCAGGCCAAGAGCCAGTGAGCACTGCTGACCTCGAACTCTCCCCAACCACGAGTTCGAACAGCGACTATGCCGTCCAGACTGGCGGCAGCATGCGCCTCGATTTTACTCAGACCACAGAGGACGGCACAAAAATCGGGGTCAACAGGGAGGCAGTGACAAGGTTCGACCGCGTGTTTCGCGTTCAGTACACCGGCTCGCCAACTGCAACCGTTTGGTTCGAGACACCTGTGTCGGGTGTCGAGTTCTACCACGGAGCGGACCCAGGCCAGACAATCGAGAGTAAGGAGACCGGGGTGACGCTCGAAGGGGGTGAAGAGGTTCGCGTCGGTGTCCTCATCGATACGAGAGGGGCCGCCGAGGAGATTGAGCAGTTTGACCGGTTTTTCATTGTCGTCACCAGCGATAGTGGAGGGAGCGACTTCGAGCAGGTGCCAGTCGACACATCCGGACCGTCCGGTGGTGATAGCGCACCTGGGTCACCCGAGGACTCCGGCGGAGATCAAGCGGGTGACGGCGGTGGAGATCAAGCAGGTGACAATGGTGGAGACGGAACAGGTGACGGCGGCGGAGATCAGACGGGTGACGATGGTGGAGACCAAGCGGGTGACGACGACGGAGACGGAACAGGTGACGGCGGCGGAGACGGAACGCCACCAGACGTTGCGGGTCCGGCCGACGTACCAGAGCCGTCGCCCGAGTCCGATGCTGAGGACGGGACGGGCGTTGGTGAAGACTCAGAACCCGGCGCTGGCGCAGAGGCCGCCGGTTCAGTCACCGAACTCGGGGAATCGTTCCAGTCCGGCCAGGCCGCAATCGGGGGGCTGAACTGGCTGCTCGTACTGGTCGTCGGGCTGGTACTCGGCGTTGGAACAGCATCTGCAGTACGACGCGCACTATGACAACGCAGGGCGACAGCAAAGTCGGGGAGTCAGACCAGACAACGATGACAAAGATCAACGGGAAGGGCTTTCGGCGAGCAGTTGTGCGAGCGACATCCCCAGTTGATTTAGCGGCAATTATGCCTGTGGCGCTGGTACTCGTCGTCGTATTTTTGCTTCCAGCTCCAACCTGTGAGCAGTTCGTATTCGAGCGTGGAAACCCCACCGTTCGGACGGCGTATCTCTCGCATTTCGTCCACCGACAGCAACTCCACCTGCTTGGAAATCTCGCCGTCTATCTCGCTGTCGCTCCGGTTACCTATCTGCTCTGTATACTCAGCGACCGGCGACAGTTGTTTCGAGGAATGTTCGTGACGCTGCTTGCGGTCTTTCCGTTCGCGCTCTCGGGGATGCAACTGCTCTTTCCGCGCCAGCGCGAAATACTGGGCTTTTCTGGGCTCAACGCAGGACTGTTTGGATTGCTCTGTGTCGCGTGGGTCACTTATATCGGACACCAATTTCTCGAGACAGAGAACAACCGATACGCACCGGCAGTACTGTTCGTGATATCTGGCGTGATTGCACTCATTACATTGCCAGGCCGGGCGTGGCGCCTCCAGATTGGGGCCGCCTCGATCAGCCTTGGCATCGGCTACGTAACCCTCTGGGTCCGTCGAGGCTCGCACCTGCAGAACGCAGCGCTCAGAGAGCGTTTCGACCGGTTCGGGTACGCCGAACTCGCGGGGGCTGGCCTCGGCCTCATCGTCTCCTATCCCTTCATCGGATTCCGTGAGATTGTCACCCTCGACACCGGGGTGCTGGACGTCTACGTCCATCTATTGGGGTTCTCGCTCTCGTTCATCGTCGTCTTCGTCTACGTCGAGCTAACCGGGTAGTTACTAGCCTACCTCCGGTGGGTCGCCATCAGAGCCAAGACGCATCTCCGTGCGAGCAACGTACAGGTGTGCGAGCGAGGCAACGAGAAACGTCGTCGCGACGAAGACGGCAACGCCGAGTCCAGAAAAGGCGTCGAATCCGGGCACGCCGCCCGCGGCGAGGCCCACGACAGCAAAGTTCACAGCCGCAAGCCCAGGATAAAAATAGCCCCACGGGACATCCTTTCCGCTGACGACTTCCATATAGATGTCCAGTTCCTCGGCAGCGGGCCCCATCGTCACCGTTCCCTCCCTGTCGTCGAATTCCACCACACCCATATCGTCCATCCGAGGAAGGTGGACCTGCTGGAGAGACGTGTAGACGCGCTTTCGCTGGTCGTAGGATATCTCTTCGAGTGGAACCTCGTTTTCCCATGCAGCGACCTGTTCGGCTAGTTCGCCAAGGTCCGTGCCGTTCTCAGCCTGCCGGAGATGGTGCAGGGTAAAACGGCGACGGTGGTTGCTCAACAGCTCGAAACACTCGTCGTGGGAGATTTCGTCTGTGTCGCCATCCTGCTGTCGACCGACTGGCTGTTGGCTGGCACTCATATTCAGATTGATATATGTCTGACGTGGGTCGTATGGAGTATAAATTACTAGACTGGTATCAAAATCAGCAATGAAAATAGAGTAAAATACTTTTATATGTAGTTGCGCCTTGGACAAATAGTAGCTATATTAATGTTATCTGCTAGTACTTATGAATAAATAGTAATCGGGTATGCAATCTTCCATTGGGACTTCTGGCCGAGAATTATAGACCGTCCAGAGTGATGCAGTCTAACTATCAGGAATGGACTGGTGTTAATTTGCCTACAGAGTTACATTATCTTTGATTGTCACTATTTAAATATTTACGAGAACAACGAGACAGACTAAATCCCAAGTGCATCAATCACGAGCACAACTTCCGCATGATCGCTGACCCCGAGTTCAACTGCAGCGGTGTGGATTACATTCACAGATTTTGTGAATGTCTGGCAGCTATGGAGTTACGATTATTCTGCTCTGATTGTGAGTGCTCCCGAAAGGTCGTCGCCCACCGCTCCAGTATCTATTCTGACCGAGCTGAAGATTCGTTTGTCAACTCTGAACGAGTTACCGCTGCTTCCGGCCTTGACACTCACCGAATTATTTCCTGTGAGCGTCCCAATCTTGCGCGGAAATGAGTTACCTAATGCCGGTGCTGCTCCGTCATAAAACTCGAAGGTAATCTCCGAGTCGCCGGGGTCATTGGCGTACTGGTACTCAAACGTTAAGTCGTACTCCTGCGTTCCTCGGTTCTCAATCCCAAACGCGGCGCGAGGAGTGTACGTATGATCCCCGGCCCAGTCGATATTATCCTCGTTAATCCCAACCCATCCCGATTGCTCGTCGAAATTGGGCGTCCCGAGCCACGTAACCGCATTGGCGTTGACACCACTCGCCAGTGACCGTGACGTATCGATTCCAAGTGTGCCGTCTTCGATTCCGCCGTCGAAGTAGACCGGTCGGTCTTCGTTGGGGACATTCTCGATTCGGTGGACAACCGGCGTGAGTCTAACAAGGGCGTTGTTGTCACCCGTGACTTCGACCGAAATGTCGCGGTCAGCCTCAACCGAGGTGAACGCGCCACTCCCCAACGCGGCTGCTCCTCCCGCGGCGAGCGCCCCCGCGCCGATTAGGAATTTGCGTCGTTTCATCGTTCGTTCCTCCGGAGACCCACCGACGGAATCAAACCAACATACGCTGGCGTGGGTTCTATCGATTCGAACACTGCTCGGTGCTGGCTAAAGGCACGTTTAGCTATTCTAACAGTCAGTGCTTCAAGTGACGTTATTGACTCTGATTAGTTGCTTCAGCTTCAATGATGAATGGCTCTGTTCCGAAGTCATTCTCTTGCTCACGCGGATTTGAAACGGTAAATCTCACGTCAACGCTCACGGATTGGCCAACTCCAACCACAGCCTGTCCGCCAGGATAGCGAAGGCCTTGATACTCTGTCCTAACACGCGTTCCACTGACATTACCCTCAGTTCCTGTCTCCGGAACTGGGTTGCTAGGTTTGTTTTCTGGGATAGTCTCACCTGGCCATGAAATATCAACTGAATCTACTTCAACTGGCCCTGTTCCATATTTATATCCGTAAGGGTCGTCGCTCAATGAGTCGCCCTCCGCAACTAAGAACTGAGTTGAGGCTACCCCTGGAGAATTCTCTGGGTCCGAACCAGTTGGAATATTAATGCTGACCTCCTGCGTACCGTTGTTATAGACACTAAACACGCCCTCAAATGTACTGTTCGCTTGGGAACTTATTCCCTTACCTCCTGAAGTATTAGCTTGTTCATCAAAGGTGAGACTGAGCGTACCTCCGCTCTTATTTGCATATTGGCTAGTATTCCCAAAGTCAAGGTATGCACCTTCGCCATCCGGCTGGATAGCTAATTCAATCTCTCGCTGTGCTTCGACACTCGTGAACGCGCCACTACCTAGTGCAGCTGCCCCGCCAGCAGCGAGCGATCCTGCGCCGATCAAGAATTTGCGTCGTTCCATTGTTATCGTCACCGTTGTTTTGTTCGCCGCGTGCCAGGCCATGCAAGCACCGACGAACTCATTCTTTGTTACATGCCATATCCCAATTGTATCAAGCCACCTGAACGAATCCGGCTGAGTCTCGCAGGTTCCCTGAGACCCAACAGCCCCAATCTGAGAACTGACAGGCACCGTGAGAGTGAGCTCATGAGCGAGCGCTCCTGATGTCAGGCCATCACTAAATCGACTCCTGGCCGAGAAGGGACCAACAGGCTTGGTCTGAATCAGCGCAGTGTTATCTCGTGTTTGACAAAAAATAGCCCGTAACCCCATCTGTCCCTGCCTGAAGTAGACAAGTCGGCTGTTCCCTGCGGCTAAACGGTAATAAATCAAATAGTTCGTTACAAGTATAATTTCCACCAATACCAACGATTGACAGGCTGAGTATCGGCTACATTGGAGTTGCGTTTTCGGAAAACACTGTCATAGGTTTTTGTATCACAGAATTGTTGTATCCGAGCGTAAAATATCGTCCGCATTTATATGTAACACAGTACAGAATTATCGAGTGGCGGCAACGGTAAAGTCACGCAGAGTCGAGACGGGAACCGAACGAACGCTGGTCTGACAATATGAACACTGTACGACTCCTGAGCATTGGGCTGGCGGTTGCGGCTGGACTCCTGCTTGTTTCCGGCAGCCTCGGGTTCAGCTCGACGACGGCCGACCGGGCCATCTCTGTCGATGTTGCGGACGATGAAAGTGCGTTCATCGGGTACAATACTACAGACAAAAGTGAAATCGAGTCGGGCGAGACTATCGAAATCGTCGACATATCGAATAGATTCGCGCAGGAAGTTGAGGTGACTGACGTCGGCATCGTAACCGATGACAACGATATTCAGTTTGGTCCCCCGGAATATCCGACAATCTCCTCCGGCGAGGCAGGAAGGGTCAGGGCTGACGTAACAAGTTGTAGGCCGGCGGCAGAAGCCGAGGTCACTGCCACAGTGACGGTCACCGGAGACACTGTCAGTGCGACAGTGGAGGGCGACAGCGAAACCATAGAGCGGTCGTTCACCGTAACGTGTGCGGCGGGGAATTCGTCGAGCCAAAATTCGTCGAATCAAAGAGAGCTTGTCGAATACACTGGAAATGGCGACGCAAAAATAACCGGAGGCCAGAGCCGGAACGCGACAGTCACCTACGTCGATACTGACGGGAACGAACAGACCCAGACCGGGGAGTTCAAGCCTAATAAGAATCTCAAGAACCAGGTTAAAGAGAATACGGGTAATATAGACGCTATTGCCTGTGTCGAAATCGACGGAACTCACTACGGGGATTCGTGTGAGGAGAGCTAGGCGATCGTCGAGCCAATAGCTGTCGAACTGTAGTTACCAAAGGTCGGTTGGGTGTAATAATGGAACTCCGACGCACACTCTGGAGCGCGTTTCAGATTGCCATCGTAGTCGTCATACTCGCGCTGCTCGTCGGCCAGGTGCTCGGCCAGCCGATTCTGTTGAGCTTCGTCACGTCCGAGAGTATGGAGCCAACAATCGATGTCGGGGACGGCTTCGTCGCGGTGCCGCCGGAACTCGCCGACGATGTGGATGAGGGTGACGTCATCGTCTTCGAGTCCGAGGAAATCCAGGGCGGCGGGCTGACGACACACCGCGTCGTCGACGTGACCGACGAGGGGTACATCACGCAGGGAGATAACAATCCGTTCACCGACCAAGACGGTGGAGAGCCGCCGGTGTCCGAGGCAGAGGTCAAAGCCGTCGCGTGGCGTCCCGGTGGGTCGGTGCTGACGATTCCGTTTCTGGGCGCTGCAATACTGTGGATTCAGTCGGCAGTGAGGTCACTCCAGATTTGGCTCGCACAGATATTCGGATCGCGTGCGTTTCTCGGATTGCAGGGGGTCGGATACCTCCTCCTCGGAGTGTCAGTCGTGCTGTACGCTGTCGCCGGACGGTTCGAGTCAGATCAGCAGCGAAGTCGGGACCGTAGCCGTGACACCGGCACAAGTGCGTATAAGCTGATGGGCGTGTTGACGCTGGTCGTCATCGCCGGTGTGACGGCATCGATGATTGTTCCTGCTGGAGCCCAGGAGTTTGGTATCATTAGCGCAGAGTTTCAGAGCGACTCGCCGACTGTCATCGAACAAGGGAGTACAGAATCGCTCAACTACACAGTCCAGAATACTGGAGTTATCCCGACAGTCGTCTTTCTCGAACCGACTGGCGAGCGTATCGACGCACAGCCACGACAGCTCTCGGTCGAGGGTCGGTCAGCTGCCACCGTAGAAGTCACTATCTCGGCGCCCGAAGAGACGGGTCAGTACCGCGCGTTCGTCCAGCAGTACCGGTATCTGCGTGTGCTCCCGACACCGGTCATCGAACGGCTATACCGTCTCCACCCGTGGACACCGATTATCGTCATCAACCTACTCGTTGCCGTCCCGTTCTATCTCGTTGGAATTTGGCTGCTTGGCGGCGGACGATTGAGAGAGCGGAGTCGCACGCGCGGGTCATGGTGGTCATCGTGAGCAACAGCACAATTCATTTATCCGACGAAGGAGTGGTTAAAAATGATGCGTAGGTGGTTGGGACAGCTGCGGCTGCTTATCGCCGACAATGTGGCCATCCTCGTGGCAGGGTTGTTCCTGCTCTCTGTACTTGGCGGGTTCGTGACTTATACCGCCCATGTGGACCCGGGGACAGAGATTGAACAAGAGGAAAGGTCGAACTGGCGTTCGACAGCGACGTACACACACGAAGCCACGGTTCAGACCCAGACACCCGTTTTCACCGTGGGGGAGACACTGACCGACCAGAGCGTCTACTTACAGTCAATCGCCCCGGTGCTTAACGGCACATTTCAATACAGCTACGATGCGTCGGCAAGCGGGTCGCTCACAGCGAACGCAACGCTGACGCTGGTGCTTCGCTCCGTCGGCGAAAACACTGAGTTTTGGCGCGACGAGCAGACGCTCACAACGAAAAGAACGCAGCAACTTGGGCCGAATGAGGAATTTGCCGTTCCCTTTTCGGTCAACGTGACCGACCAGCAGCGCCGAATCAATGAAATCGAGGAGGAACTCGGCGGAACACCAGGTGAGTCGGAGGTGTCCGTCCAGACGACCCTGCAGCTCACCGGACAGCGTAACGGCCAGCCGGTTAACAAAACAATCACCGATGGCCTTACAATCCAGACAGGTGGTGGAACCTACAGTGTCGCGACTGACTCTGCAGTAACGAATAGTGGCAGTCAGACCGAACCGGTCCGCGTTGTGGCAAGCTATGGCCCACTACGGTCTGTCGGCGGTCCGTTAGTAGTGGTGCTCTCCGTGCTCGGACTCGCTGGCGTCGTCGGTAGCCGGGCCAGCGGGTGGGCAACGGTATCAGAGAGCGAACGCGAGTGGATTGACTTTCAGTCCGAGCTCCAGACCTTCGACGAGTGGCTGACCCAGGGAAGGGTTCCGCCCGACGCGATGGACGGTCGAACTGTTGCGGTCGACTCGCTGGAAGGGCTCGTCGATGTCGCAATCGACAGCAACCGACGGGTTATCGAAGACCCATCCCGAGACATCTTCGCGGTGTTACTCGACGAGACGACCTACCAGTACGAGCCACCCACACCGCCTGCTGATGGGGACAGTGTACTTGCAACTTCCGGCACAACAGCGGGAAGCACGGGTGAGGATGTGGTGGCAGAGAGCGATGGAGGCGAGGATACCGAAGAGTCCTGAGTTCACTCCTCCCAGTAGAATCGCGGTGCGAGCGTGAGATAGGCCAGCGCAGCGACCAGCAGCGCCCGCGGCAGCACACGCCCGGCAACGGTCGGGACGAGAATCGCGCCCATCTGGACAACCCCCATCGCGAGTGCGTCCCGGGCAGCAAGTTTCGGATACGGAACGGGCGCGACCATCAGCACCGAGAGTACGACTGACGCCGCGAGCAGTGCCGGCACAGCAGTCAACCCGGCGAGATACGCGGCAGCGAGGATGGACGACGCCAGCGTGTTCTGGATACCGGGCCTGTTCTCGTCGGGGTCGACGTGGACTGTGTACAGGGCCGTCCGGACCAGCGAGAAGACGACGAAGATTGCGGCGACTCCCGTTGCGGCGGCGAAGAGCAGCGGTTCAGAGCCAAGCGGCCCCCAGACACTGTTCGCAGCGGCGAAGATGAACAGCGCTGGTGTCGTGCCAAAGGAGACAATATCGGCTGTCGAGTAGAGATACGGCCCGACGGCCGTCCCACCGCGAGCCCGGGCGATGATTCCATCGAGTCCGTCGGCGACGGCCGCGAGCAGGATGAGTCGGGCAACGAGTTGCACCTCGCCGAGCACTGCGGCGGCCATTGCGACCACCCCAACGACAGCGTTTGCCAGCGTCATCACGTCAGCCAACCCGAGGCGCTCGACCACCCGTAGAGACATACCCAGACCGTCGGACAGGGTGTACAAGAAGGACGCGATTCTCCTGCCAGCCGCGACTGTCTTGTGGGTGCCCGCCCACCAACCAGTATGAGCGAAGACGACTCGGGTGGGCCTCGGGCCGCCGTCAGCCGTGCCATCGAGGCCGGTATCGACGCCGCACACCCTCGCTCCGTCATCGCCGACGCCGTCACCGTCGAAGATGACCTCCTCTCGGTCGGTGACAGCGAGTACTCGCTTGGATTCGACCGAGTCGTGGTACTCGGCGGCGGCAACGCGGCAGCAACGGCGGCCGCTGCACTGGAAGCGGTCCTCGGCGACGCACTCGACGGTGGCGTCGTCGTGACAGACGACCCCGTCGACACCGAGACAGTCGAGGTATTCGAGGGCACACATCCGCTTCCGTCGGCGGCCAACGTGACGGGAACCGAGCGGGTCCTCGATTGCGCCCGAGACGCGGGAACTGAGACGCTCGCGCTGGTCGTCATCACCGGTGGCGGCAGCGCGCTGCTGGCTCAACCTGTCGATGGACTGGCGCTGTCGGACCTCCGCGAAGTCACCGACGAGTTGCTGGCGGCCGGCGCGACCATCGGCGAACTCAACGCAGTCCGCAAACACCTCTCGGCAACCAAGGGCGGACAACTCGCCGAGGCGCTCGCTCCGGCGACAACTGTCGGGTTGCTCTTCAGCGACGTGGTCGGCAATCGGGAAGATGTCATTGCGAGCGGGCCGCTCACTCCCGACGAGACGAGCTATGGCGACGCCGTGGCAGTGCTGGAGCGAGACGAGATTGAGCCGCCAGCAGCAGTTACCGAGATACTTGCGGCTGGCGAGCGGGGTGAGCGAGCAGAGACGCCAGCGCCGGGCGAAGAATACTTCGAGCACGTCGACACACACATCCTCGCCGACAACAGGACAGCACTGACGGTGGCGGCCGCGTCGCTGGAGGTAGCTGGCTATCCGGTGGCGATACTCGGGGACGAAATCGAAGGCGAGGCCAGCAATGTTGGGCAGGTTCACGCTGGGATTGCCGAAAGCTGTCGCGCACACGAGCAACCATTTTCACTGCCAGTCGCACTGGTTTCGGGCGGGGAAACCACAGTGACAGTCGACGGCGATGGCGTAGGTGGACCAAACCAGGAGTTCGCCCTCGCCGCCGCACTCGAACTGGACGCGGGAGTTGTGGCCGCTGTCGACACCGACGGCCTCGACGGCGCAAGTGGTGTCGCTGGCGCACTGCTCGAGGCAAAATCCATCGAAGACGAGTCACGCGTCCGCGAGGCACTCGACGCAAACGACGTTCACAGCTATCTTGCTGAGCGTGATGCCGTCGTCGAGACGGGCCGAACCGGGACAAATGTCAATGACGTGCGAGTGGTTCTGGTTGCAGACCGGTGAGCGCCGAAAGCAATGCAGTCGATTTTTACCTACCGGTCGTCAACGCTGAGGTATGAGCTTCGAGAAAGGAGACCACGTCATTCTCCACGACGAGCACAGCGAGTACGACGGCGAGACCGGCGAGATTACCCGCGTCTCGGAAACGATGTTTGGCGACGAGAACTACACGATCAGCTTCGAGGACGGTCAGGAAGCGGGTATCCCCGAAGACAACATCGAAGCAGCCGAGTAACGCGATGGCTTCGATCCCGCTTCACTACGTCGATCTCAGGGCCTTCTGTTACGTGACGGAGGACGACAAGCGGGTCGAAGACGCCCTGCGACTCTTGTTGCCCGAGGAGTTCGAGATCCAGCGCGCCAAATCAGAAGGCCACTACGGCGACCGGATTCTGGTGCTCTCTGCCCGGGTCGAGAGTGCAAGTGGAATGCGAGCCGTGATGGACGCGCTCGGTGACCTTGCTGACGAGGACTTCTCACGAGTCGTCGACGAACTCGACGAGCGTGTCAACGAGAACTGTGCGTTTTTCCTCACGCTCGACAAGCAGGCAGCATTCAACGGTCGGGTCGAACTCGGTGACGGAATCACCCTGCGCGGCAAGGTCGAAGCCTACCCCGCCAAGAAGGAATCGGCAGTCGAGAACGTCGAAGAGCTACTCTCGGAGTTGTGATGTACGAGGCCGTCCACGCCCACCCGGACGGGACGAGCACCGTTGCACGGCTAGCGCTGACGGCCAGCGAATACGGCTTCGAGGGACTGGTCGTCCGCAATCACGGCGACGAGCCTGCCTCCTACGACCCAGAGACGATTGCAGATACCTACGGAATCGACATCGTGCCGGGCGTGGAGATTCGCGCCGACGACCCCGCACAGGCGAGTGGCTTCGTCAGTTCACACCGCGACCACCAGCAGATTGTCGCGGTCCACGGCGGCACACCCGAAATCAATCGCTTCGCAGTCGAACAGCCGATGGTCGACGTGCTCGCGCACCCGATGATTGGAGACGGCGATTTCAACCACGTGCTGGCGAAGGCTGCGGCCAGAAACGGCGTCCGGGTCGAGTTCAGCCTCGCAGACGTGCTCCGTGATTCTGGCGGCAGCCGTGTCCGTCGGCTTCGCCAACTCCGGAAACTGCGTGAGATTGTCGAGGCCCACGACACCGACTACGTCGTCAGCGCCGACCCGCACTCACATCTCCACCTGCGCGCACCGCGAGAACTGCGCGCTGTGGGCGACGTGATTGGCTTCGACCCAGCGCAGATCGAGACAGGACTTGCGGAGTGGGGTGAACTCGCCGAGCGCAACCGACACCGCCAGTCCGAGCAGTTCGTCGAACCGGGTGTCTGGCGTGAGGAGTAGCGACGGCGGAGGGGAATGTTTTAGCCGGGCGACGCACAATCAGTGAGAGAACAGATGGACCGCGGTGACGCAGAGAATTTCAGTCGGATGGGCACACTCGGAATCGAAGAGGAGTGTTTCGTCGTCGACAGCGAGGGTCGGCCAACCTCCGGAGCTGATGCGTTGGTCTACGGGTCGACGCCGCCGGAGATACTCGAAGGCCGACTCGACCACGAACTGTTCAAGTGCGTCATCGAGACGCAGACCCCGCTGATCGAGGATATCGACAACGCCGAACAGCACCTACTTGCGATCCGCGACGCGCTGCTCGACCACGCCGAGGACCACGGCTACGGTATCGCGGCGGCAGGACTCCATCCGCTGGCTCGCTGGCGTGAACTTGAACACGCCGAAAAGCCACGCTACAAATCCCAACTCGACCGCATCCAGTACCCACAGCACCGGAACACGACCGCCGGCCTCCACATCCACGTCGGTGTCGACGACGCCGACAAGGCCGTCTGGGTCGCAAACGAAATTCGCTGGTATCTCCCGCCGCTGCTCGCGCTGTCGGCAAATTCGCCGTACTGGAACGGGTTCGATACCGGGTTACACTCCGCCCGTGCGAAAATCTTCGAGGCGCTCCCCAACACGGGGATGCCGACGGTCTTCGACTCCTACGAGGAGTTCGACCGCTTCGAGCGCCGGATGCTCGACACTGACGCCATCGACGACCGGGGCGAACTCTGGTACGACGTCCGACCCCACTCCGAACACGGCACCGTCGAGGTGCGAACACCGGACGGCCAGCACGACCCCGACGTTGTTCTCGCCTTTGTCGAGTACGTCCACGCGCTCGTTCTCGACCTCTGTGCGCGATACGAGGACGGCGAAACAGGCCATCGACACCGGCGGGAAATTCTCGACGAGAACAAGTGGCGTGCCATCCGCCACGGCCACGACGCATCCTTCATCGACCAGACGGCCGAGGGAACAATTTCACTTGGAGAATTCGTCGAGCGAGAGAGCGACCGTCTCGGTGTCTCTGGTCTGCGTGAGCTGTACGAAGCAGAGAGTGGGGCAACTCGTCAGCGTCGGATTCGCAACCGAGACGGGGCTGACGCGCTCTGTCGGTCACTTGTCTTGCAGGGCAGCGAGTGAGTCAGGCCGAGGCTTCTTGTGTGGTGTCGTGAATCCGGTCCAGCGCTGTCCCGGCGTGTGAGACGAGTAACTCCAGCAACTGCAGGTCCTCCTCGTCGAAGCCGTCGGTTCCACTCGCCGGTGCGAGGAGGACAATCCCACTGTCGTCGTGAGCCGTGACGAGCATCGAGAGCAGTCGGTCTTCAGTCGGTGCGTCTTCGCGGACGACCGCCTCTGCCTGCTCTTGGGCCACTCCCTCGCGGGCGAGGGAAACCAGCGCCGCGCGGTCGGCGTTGATAATTGTGCTGTCGATAACAGTTGCTTCCTCGCCCTCGACGGCAATGAGAGCGGTTTCTGTCAGTCCAAGCAACGTCTGGATCGCTTCGATACAGAGTGCGCTGACCTCGTCGACCGACCGCGTTCGGTTGAGTTCTCGGCCGTAGTTGTTGATGTCGGCGGCTTTGCCAGCGAAGGCTTCGATTCGGTCACGCTCGGCTTCGAGTTCGCGCTGACGGAGTCGGCTCTGTGCGTCGTAGACGCCAACGAGCGCGCCGACCACCGTGCCGACGGTGACGAGATTCATCGTGATGTACTGTCCCTGTGCGAGGGTATTGAGCGCAACCTGCTGGCTAAACAGGATGAGGGCCGCAATCGAGGCGAACAGCACTGCGCTCCCGGCTGCCCACGCGAGAATCCGAGAGAGGTCTGGCTCGAAGCTCGGCTGGCCGGTTAGCCAGTAGCCGACGTAGACGAGACTCAGCCCGATGATGGCAAACGGAACTGTCTCGAACGCAAAAACGATCACCAACTCCGACTGCGAGAGACCAGTGAGTGACGAAATTTGTTGTCCACCTTGCACGAGCTGGATCGCTCCGAGCACGAGTCCAGCCATGGCGATTGCCCCACCATAGACGTCACGACGCTCCATGCCTACTGTAAGGCCGGTGGGCGATATTGAAAGTATTTAAGATTATCTGACATAAGTTACTCGATGTCGGGGGCCGGGACACCCTCGTCGTTGCCGTTTATGTCGTGGTCCTGCCTGAGTTGGCGAATTCGGTCACGAATATCTGCCGCAAGCTCGAATTCGAGGTTGTCCGCTGCCTCCTCCATGCGCTGTTCGAGTTCTGCGATTGCACGGGCAGCCTCCTCGGCATCCTCGGGGTCCATCGAGGCTGCCTCGCCGGTTTCGGTCTCGCTGCCGGGAAGATTCGTCTGGCCAACCTCCTTGTCGATTGTCGCTGGTTCGTGGCCGTGTTCTTCGTTGAACTCCCGTTGAATCCGGCGGCGGCGCTTTGTCTCCTCGATTGCGGAGTCCATCGCCGCGCTCGGTTCCTCGGCGTACAGCACCACCTTGCCGTTGACGTTCCGGGCGGCCCGGCCCATCGTCTGGACGAGCATCGTCTCAGAACGCAGGAAGCCCTCCTGGTCGGCGTCGAGAATACCCACGAGGGAAACCTCGGGAATATCCAGTCCTTCCCGAAGGAGATTAATTCCGACGATGGCGTCGAGTTCACCCAGCCGAAGTTGGCGAATCAACTCGTGGCGCTCCAGTGTGTCTGTCTCGTCGTGCATATAGGCCACGTCGATACCCGCCTCACTGAGATACTCTGTGAGGTCCTCAGCCATCCGCTTGGTGAGTGTCGTTACGAGCGCGCGCTCGTCCTCGGGAAGGGCCTCTAGTCGCTCGATAATATCCGACACCTGTCCCTCAACGTCGGCCACCTCGATTTCGGGGTCGACGAGGTAGGTCGGACGGACAATCTGTTCGACAATCTGGTCGGAGTTCTCGCGTTCGTAGTCGCCGGGCGTCGCGGAGACGTACAGCGTCTTGTCGGTTTTGTCCCCGAACTCCTCGAAGGTCAGCGGGCGGTTGTCGAATGCCGTCGGCAGTCGGAAGCCGTTCTCGACGAGCGATTCCTTGCGGGATTTGTCGCCCGCGAACTGCCCGCGAATCTGTGGCAGTGTCTGGTGAGACTCGTCGACGACGGTGAGGCAGTCGTCGGGGAAGTAATCGAGCAGCGTAAACGGCGCTTCGCCGGTTTCGCGGTCCGAGAGGTGAACGGAGTAGTTCTCGATACCCGAACAGTAGCCCGTCTCTTCGAGCATTTCGAGGTCGAAGCGGGTTCGTTCCTCGATGCGCTGTGCAGCCACCAGGTCACCCGCGCGCTCGAAGTAGCTGATGCGGTCTTCGAGCAGGTCTTCGATTTCCTCGATAGCTCGTTCGAGTCGCTGCTCGGGAATCGAGTAGTGCTCTGCCGGGTGAACGAGCACGGCGGGTTCGTCGCTGACAATCTCACCCTCTAGCGGGTCGACTTTGCGCAGGCGGTCGATCTCGTCGCCCCACATCTCGACACGGACCGCGTAGCGGCCGTACATCGGATAGATTTCGACGGTATCGCCACGGACCCGAAACGTCCCCTGCGTGAAGTCGACGTCGTTGCGTTCGTAGTTCAGGTCGACAAGTCGGCCGAGTAGTTCCTCGCGGTCGATTTGTTGGCCTTTCTCCAGCCGTAGGGACATATCGACGTAGTTCTGTGGGTCACCCAGCCCGTAGATTGCAGAGACCGACGCGACCACGATTACGTCATCACGAGTGAGCAGCGAGCGAGTCGCAGAGTGGCGCAGGCGGTCGATTTCGTCGTTAATCGAGGCGTCTTTCTCGATGTATTTGTCGGTCTGTTCGACGTAGGCCTCGGGCTGGTAGTAGTCGTAGTAGGAAACGAAATATTCGACGGCGTTGTCCGGGAACAGTTCGCGGAATTCTTCGTACAACTGGGCGGCGAGTGTCTTGTTGTGCGCGATGACGAGCGTCGGCTTCTGAATCTCTTCGAGCACCCACGAAACGGTGTTGGTCTTGCCGGACCCTGTCACCCCGAGCAGCGTCTGTTTGTCCATTCCCTGCTCGAAGCCGGCAACGAGTTGTTCGATTGCCTCGGGCTGGTCACCGGCGGGTTCGAAGGGCGCGTCGACGCGAAAGCGCCCCGCTTCGTCGGGTCGGTCGGGCGACAGTGGACCCCCTGTATCAGACATTACCCTCTAGTATGTCCCGACGTACTTCACGGACACGCTTGGTGAGTTTGTGGATGTGTGGTGGGTGAATGTGTGGCTGTTGGGAGTTTGCAGAACCAGAAAGCCCCGGCGTGCTCCGGTCCCGCGACTCGCTGCGCTCCAGTAGGTGCTTACTTCGTCGGGGTTCCCGGAGCACGCCGCCCCTTTCAGTCCCACCCTATTGCTCGTGTCGCAGGCCACCGCGGGTGGGACTGAAAGGGGCCGTCCGCTTGGTCCGTCCCGGGCGACGCAAGGACCCACTGGACCGCAGCGAGCCCCGGACGGTCAAGCGGGCGGGGGCTTTCTGGTTGTTTGCAGTCACTCGACAACGGTACTCGTCACCAACTAAAACTCTGAGTGTGTAGTAAGCGTTTAGTGCGGCGGTTCGGAATCTGACCCCATGGGTCTTGCTGAGTTATCGATCGGTGAGAAGCTCGTTCTCCTCGGCGGTCTACTCGCCGTTGTCGGCGCAGTACTACCGTGGGGGAGTTCCGGTGCCGGGCTTGGATTGCCCCGAGAGATTGTCGCGCTGCTGGTCGGCATCCTCGTCGTTGGACTGCTGTACGTCGCCGACTGGACCGCGTCGGCACAGTTGGTCGCAATCGCACTCGGGGTCGTGACCGCCGGCGTCGCAGGCTACACGCTCGCCGAAGGCTTCGGCGTCGTCGGCGCAAGTGAGCTCTCACCCAGTGTCGGTGTGTACGTGACGGTGCTCGCCGGTCTCTGTGTGCTCGCCGGCGGACTCCAGGGCTACACCGACTCCACCCCTGAAGCCGGGATGTACAGCCACCGATAACTACGGGGCCAGCGCCTCGACGGTTTGTTTCTTGATTTTCTGCGGTGTCGAGTTTGGAATGACGACCAGCGCGTCGTCGATGACGTCCATCGCTTCGAGCTCTTCGAACTGCTCGCGGGCTTCGTCTGGTGTTCCTGCGACACCCAGCGCGGCAACCATCTCTTCAGTAACCTCTTCGCGTGCGCGCTCGCGCTCGCCGTCCGCCCACGCGTCCGCGACAGCCTCGGCGGCGTCGGGGAACTGCTGGGCCACTGCCTTGCGGTAGCCGTCGCCGCTGCCGACGTAGTAGGCGACGTGGCCCCGGATTGTCTCCCGCGCTCGGTCGGGGTCGTCGCTGGCTGCGGCGGGGATGTACGGCGCAACCCTGATCTCCTCGGGGTCGCGGTCCTGTTCGCGGGCTGTCTCCGCGATGGTCTCGAAGGCGTCTTCGAGGCGGCCGAACGGAACGTTGTGTGGCAGCCAGCCGTCAGCGACGCGGCCGGTTGCCCGCCGCGTTGCTGGCCCCAGCGCCGCAGTGTACACCGGGACATCTGCACCCAGTGCCGGGAAGTCAGTGACCTCGAAGTACTCGCCGTCGTAGGAAACTCGGCCGGGGTCGTGGAGAAACTTCCCGGCGAGTTCGGCGGTCTCGTGGAGGCGCCGTGCCGGATTGTCGAAAGACATCCCGTGCAGATCTTCGACTGCCTTCCGTGTCGAGGTGCCGAGGCCGAGGCGGGCGCGACCACCAGAAACACGGTCGAGTGTGGCCGCCGCCTGCGAGAGCGTCGCGGGCGAGCGCCCGTAGACGTTGGCGATTGCTGTCCCGAGGTCGATGGTCTCGGTCTCCGTGGCGGCCTCTGTTAGCGCGATGAACCCGTCGCGGGTCCAGAGTTCACCCGTCCACAGCGAGTCGTAGCCGAGTGACTCCGCGCGGTCGGCAAACGATGCGACATCTGGCTCGTCGTTAGGGACGAGAATCCCCCGTGGCATACACCAGCAGACACGCCGCGGAGATAAAAATCCGACCGCCGAGTTACAGCCCCTCGAACTCCACGACGTGCTCGCGAATCGCGTCGGGCAGGGGCCGGGAGTTGCCCTCGTCGTCGATTGCAACCAACACTGTCTCGCCCGTCGCCGCGGGTTCGTCGCCGGTCGTCACCTCGTAGGCCATCGTCGCGCTCGAGTCCCCGAGTTCGGTGACGCCAACGCCGACGGTGACTGTCTCGCGAAAGCGGACCTGGCGGCGAAAGTCGATTTCGAGGTTGACCAGCGCGACGTTGATTTCCTCCGGTCGGTCGCCGAAGACGTCGTCCATGTACAGTGTTCGAGCGTGTTCCAGAAACGTCGCGTAGACGGCGTTGTTGACGTGACCCATCGAGTCGAGGTCACGGAAGCGAACGTCGATTTCGGTCTCGTAATCGAACTCTGTCATACCGGATACCTGCCCCGGAGAGGATTTGCGGCTTTCGGTCGGCGGAGACACGCCTTTCAGAGTTGGTCTCATACTGAGGGTATGACCACGCTCGCGGACCGGGACTGGCGGCTGGTTCCCGAGGAGAACTGCCCAGGACCGACGCAGATGGCGCTGGACGAGGTGGCCGCCGAAACGGCGGCAGCGGGCGGCCCACGGACAGTGCGTGTCTACCGCTGGACCCCGAGCACACTCAGCGCCGGCTACCGCCAATCGCCCGACTCTATTGACTGGGAGTACTGTGAGAACGAGGGAGTTACCGTCACGCGTCGACAGACCGGCGGCGGTGGCATCTACCACGACCACGACGGCGACATCTCATACTCGATTATCGCCCCGGCTGATGAGTTGCCCGGCAACCTGATGGAGAGCTACGAACTGCTCTGCAAACCGGTTCTCGACGCCTTCCAGCGCATGGGCGTCGACGCAGCCTTCGCCGAGAGCGAGCACGACGCAATCTACCACCCGGCCTGCTATCTCCGAGCAATCAACCCGGCCCACGACATTCTTGCCGGTGGCCAGAAAATCAGCGGCAACGCCCAGTACCGCCAGCGCGAGGCCATCATCCAGCACGGGTCGCTGTCGTACGCAGTCCAGCCAGAGCGACACCTCGCTGTGTTCGACGGCGCGGATGTGGACGCCGAGCAGTTCCGGAAGCGTGTGACCTCGATTCGCGAGCAGACTGGAATCGACCGGGAGGTGGCTGTCGAACACCTCGAAGACGCACTCGGGGAGTGGGCCGACGCCGATGTTGGTCAGTGGACAGACGGCGAACTCGACCGAGCGCGTGAGATTGCCGAGCAAAAATACGACTCGTCTGCGTGGAACCGCGACCGGACCGACCCGCTCGCGTAAGCCGAAGCCACTATGCCCGCCGCCGGCCTTGTGTTGGGTATGCAGGTAGGCGCACACGTTTCGGTGGCGGGCGGAGTCGATAACGCAGTCCAGCGACAACTCGATGTCGGCGGCAACTGCGGACAAATTTTCACCACCTCGCCGCAAGTCTGGCAGGAACCCACAATCGAAGCCGACGAGGCACAGCAGTTCAGAGATGGGTCAGCCGAGTCGGACGTTAGCCCGTGGGTCATCCACTCGGCGTATCTCGTCAACCTCGCAACGCCGAAAGAGGACCTCCGCGAAAAATCACTTTCGAGTATGCAAGCCGAACTCGACGCTGCCAACCAACTCGGCGTCGAGTACGTCAACGTTCATCTCGGTGCGCACACCGGCGCGGGCGTCGAGGGTGGACTCGACAATGCAGCCGAGGTTGTCGACTCGCTGGAGATGCCCGATGGCGTGACACTGCTAATCGAATCCGACGCCGGCAGCGGGACCAAACTCGGCGGCGAGTTCGAGCATCTCGCCGGAGTTATCGACCGGACAGAGGCCGACATCGAGGTTTGTTTGGATACTGCCCACGCCTTCGCCGCGGGCTATGACCTCTCCTCAAGCGAGGTTGTCGAGGAGTCACTCGCCGAATTCGACGAGGTGGTCGGCTTCGACAAACTTGCCTACGTTCACCTGAACGATTCCAAGCACGATTGTGGGACGAACAAAGACGAACACGCCCACATCGGCGAGGGGAAGATTGGTGAGGAGGGAATGCGGGCCTTCCTCAACCTCGAGGCGATTCTTGTCGTGCCGCTGGCTCTCGAGACCCCAACCGAGGACGGCAAGAGCTACGAGTGGAACATCGACCGGGTGCAGGAACTGCGGGCCTGAGTCTCCCGACGAGTTGTAACCGACCCCACACGTTATACCCGAGAAAGCCAATATACGAGTAGATGAGTTGTCAACCAGAGACGCCGGGTACACCAAACGATGGAGGGTAGCGAACAGTCCTCGGCCGAAGAGACCGACACGGTCGACCCAGAGACGCCGCGGCCACTGGCCGAGACCGGCGAAGCAATCTCCGAGAAGTACACCATCGTCGTCGGCAGTTTCGTCCGCGGGACTGAACTCGCCGCGGCGACAGTGTTTGCCGTCCTATTCGCAATCGGTGTGGTCGACCTTACGCTGCAGATTCTCGACGCCGTCCAGAACGGCACGATTACCGACCCACTCGTTGTCATCGGATTCATCGACACCGGCCTGTTGCTGCTGATTATCGTCGAGGTGTACCAGACGGTGCTGGCGTACGTCGAAGAGAGTGAGACCCGCCGTATCGTCAGGCTGGTTATCTATACCGGCGTCATTGCGATGGTCAGGAAAGCGATTATCTTCCGAACCGGGGAGTACGAGACCCTCGCCGACGCCATGCTCGCCGCCAGTTCGTACACGGTGATTATCTTCGCGCTCGTTGCACTGCTGTTCGCCGAGCGCATCTATGGCGGCGACGGCGTGTCACTGACCAGCTGATTCTACAGCGTTCGTTCCGTCCCGATTCGTCGGTCGAGGAAATCAGCCAGCGACTCGAACATCCGCAGTTTCTGCTGTTGGTCCGAGGACGCGTGGCCTTCCTCGCCGAGTTCGCGGTACTCGAAGTCGCCATCTTCGCCGGCCTCGTAGCCCGACTCTTCGAGTTTGTCACGGAAGAGGCGCGCCTGCGAGACAGGCACCCGACGGTCGTTGACGCCGTGGAGCATGAACAGCGGCGAATCGAGGTTCTCGTAGTATGTGATCGGCGAGCGCTGCTCGTAGAGGTCAGGATTCTCCTCGGGCGTGCCGAGATACTTCTCCATCAGTTCCGTCCGGAAGTGTGGCATCGTGTTCTCGAACATATCGTTGAGGTCGGTCAGCCCAATCCACGCCACACCAGCGTCGTACAGGTCGGGGTACTGGACCATCTGCCAGTACGCCGAGTAGCCACCGTAGGAGCCACCGAAGACGACGACGCTGTCCTCGTCGAGCCAGTCGTACTCCGCGAGAACGTGCTCGGCCGCGATGGCAACGTCGCCCTGTTCCGCGCCGCCCCAGTCGTCGAGTAACTCCTCAACGAACTCCCGGCCCCGGCCGGTCGAGCCACGGTAGTTGACCTGCAGTACCGAGAAGCCAAGCGAGGCGAGTACCTGTGTGTAGAGGTCGAACGATTTGGTGTCTCGCGCACGCGGGCCGCCGTGTGGATTGACGATGAGCGGCGACGGACGAACGCCGGAGTCGTACAGCATCGCTTCGATTTCCAGTTCGTCGTAGGGGTCGTGTTCGAGGGCGGCCTGGCGAGTCTCTGGAATGCCATCAGACTCGAACCGGAAGTACTCGGCGTCGGCGAAGTCCGACGGTGAGAACGGACCGTAGTCGGGTTCGACGAGCGTCTCAGTCTCGTGGGTGTCGACGTCGTATGCCAGCAGTTCCGGTCGGGTCGTCGGGGTAGTGAGCGTCAGGATGACGCGGTCGTCGTCGAGGACTGCGTCGCCAGCCATGCCGAACGAAGCGACACCTTCCGGCAGGTCGAACTCGGTCGCCTCGCCCGTTTCGAGGTCGTAGACGATTGGAATCGTCTCGGCAGTGCGCTGGCGGGTACCGAGGACGCGCTCGCCATCTGGCAAGAACGCCTCGGGTTCCTCCTCGTACTCGCCGTCGCCCAGCCAGCGAACCTCGTCGTCCGCCAGCGTGTAGACGCCAATGCGGCCGAGGTCCTCGGTGTTGTCGGCGACGACCAGACGCTCGCCGTCGGGACTCCAGTCGTAGGGCGCGCTCTCTGCGCCGTCTTCGCCGAGTTCGAGATTTCGGGCGTTCGAGCCGTCAACATCGGCGATGTAGACGTCGCGGTTGTCGTAGTCGTCGCTCTCGTTGGTCGAGTACGCGACCTGTGTACAGTCCGGTGAGAGTTTCGCGCCGCCGGCGGCACGCTCGTAGTTCGTGATTTTCGTCGTCTCTCCGCTGGGGAGGTCGTGTCGGTAGAGGTTCATCTGACCGTCACGACTCGACCCGACGATGAGTGTCTCGCTGTCGTCGCCGACCGACTGCAGCGACACCTGTCCCTCCATCTCGACGACCGGTTCGGTGGTACCGTCTCGGTGGATGGCGTGCAGGTCGTTTTGCTCGTTGCCCCCCTCGTCGAGGTGGAAGTAGACGGTATCGCCGTCGGCCCCCCACTCGAGATACCAGCGAGCGTTCCGTGGCACTTCCCCCTCGCTCCACTGTGTTCGCTCGCCCGTGTCCGCGTCGATCGTGTGCAGTTCGTTACGCCCGGTTACGTCATAATAGACTGCGACCTCTTCGCCGTCCGGAGACGCTGTCGGGTGTGCCAGTGTCGGCAAACTGGCGAGACTTTCGAGTACGCTATGTTCCTGTTCGGACATCTTCGTGTACTAACGGCCCTGAACGTTCTAAAACCCCGGCCTCCGTTTCTGGGTCAGCAAGCGATAGCGGAGCGAGTCAACGAGTACACGAGTCGCAACTAACTAGCTTGGTTTTAGTAAGTTAGTTACACCAAATATATGAACGTCCGAGAGAACAGAGATGTATGGACGAGATTCCGCCGGGCGAGCATCTCTCGCCGTTCGAGACCCAGCGCGAACTCCACGCGGCCTTCGCACAGGAGACCCGCCACCGAATCATCCAGACGGTGCTTGGCCACCCTGAACACCTGCCCTCGCTCGCCGAACTCGCTTACTACTGCCAGAAAAGCGAGTCGGCGGTGATCGACCAGCTCGGCGAACTCTCTGAGCTGGGGCTGATTGAGCGCTACGAACTCGGCGAGAGCCAGCAACAGCGAGACCTCCCCGGCACATTTTACGGGTTCACAGAGCGCGGCGTGCTCATTCTCGACCGCTTCGAGTATCTCCGCGGGCGACCAATGTTAGCGGCAGTCCACGAGCAGACGGCAAAGACCGAGCGAATTCGCCGCCACGAGGCCGCACCGCGCCCAGCGCTCCCAGACGCTGTCACGGCAGCGCTCGAAGCTGAGCACACCGACGAAAACGAGATGGCAGCAGCCGTCGGGACAGCGATGGAAGACGCCGACTCGTTTCGCGAGTTGTTCTGAACCCGGCTTCTTTTACTCACCAGTCGGCAAGGGAGGCTGTGCGCCGGTTCACTGCCGAATATCTGGAGACAACCCGCGCCGGAATGTGGGACGATTCCCGGGCAGCGCTGGCTGACCTCGCGCTAGACAGTCGCGAGCGCGTCCTCGATGTCGGCGCTGGAACCGGCGAACTCACGCAAGTTCTGCGGGCCGAAACGCCCGGCGAGGTCCTCGCTCTCGACGCCGACCGAGAACTACTCGAACACGTCGACCCGCCGCGGGCACTGGGAGACGCAACGCGGCTTCCGTTCCGCTCGGGAGCGTTCGACCTCGTAGTTTGTCAGGCGTTGCTGGTGAACCTGCCCGACCCTGTCGGGGCACTCGAAGAGTTCGCTCGCGTCTCTCGTGACCGCGTGGCCGTCATCGAACCGGACAACAGCACCGTCACCGTCGAGTCGACTGTCGAGGGTGAAGCCGTGCTGGCAAAGCGGGCCCGGTCACTGTACTTCGACGGCGTCGACACAGACGTGACGATGGGCGAGGCGAGTGACCTGTTCGCTGCCGCGGGATTGGACGTGCTTGGAGTCAGCCGGTACGACCACCAGCGGATCACGGAGCCGCCGTACTCCGAGCAAGCGCTCGAATCCATCCGCCGGAAAGCCAGCGGCGCAGGAATCGAGACCAACCGCGAGACGATTCTCGCTGGAGAGACAACACCAGACGAGTTCGACGACCTGCGGTCACAGTGGCGGGCAATTGGCCGTGAAGCAATCGAACAACTCCAGGATGGATCGTACCAGCGGACAGAGACGATTCCCTTCTACGTGACTGTCGCCACCCTCTGATTAGAGCACGTCGCCACGAACCGACTGTCCCTCTTGTGACTCCCGGGCCGCTGCGAGTGCCTCGGCAGCCTCCTTCGCAGTGTCGGCGTCGGCACCAAGCATCTCCAGCGCCTCGGGCAGGGTCGGAAAAATGAGTTCACCGGCGCGGAGTTTCTCGATCGCGTCCTCGGAGCGGGTCCCCTCCTTCCAGAGACAGACGCCGCGAGGGTCGAGAATCTGTTCGTAGTTGTCCTGTGCGAGTGCCCCCTTGAGTCGCTGGCGAACGTTGTCCTCGAAACTTGCATTGCAGACCTCCAGGTGGACCGGTTCGTCCCCCAGCAAATGCGCAGCGAGACACTTCTCGGGCGCGGCGTGGCCGCCAGCGGTCGCGCGGAGATGCTCGGGGTACTGGTCGGCCCACTCCGCGCGAACGGTCTTGCCGACACTCTGAATCCCGTACTCCTCGACGAACTCTGCTTCCCGGTCGGCATCGTCGTGCAACAGAATATCCTTCGTCAGATAGATATCGAGGCGCTCGACGGGGTCGAGGCCAAGTGCCACGTCGCCGTAGACCCACACCTCACGAACCGGGACCGCCAGTGGCTCAGTCTCGACGGTTTCGAGGACTGCCTCGACACGGTCAATCGCTCGCTTGCGGTCCCACGATTCCATAGTCCCTGATAGCAGGTCAGCAGACAAAACGATGGTGCACCGGAGTCGAAAGGGTCAACAGAGCCAATCGATTACCCAGAGCCAATGGAGTGTGACAAGTGTTCGGGCGAGGCAGTGATGCACGCCGCCTATTCTGGCCTGCATATGTGCGAGGAGCATTTCTGTGCCTCGGTCGAAAAACGGGTCCTGAGCCGCATCCGTGAGGACAACCTGTTACCCAACGATGCAACCGTCGAAGACCCCGAAACGTGGGTTGTCGGCCTCTCTGGCGGCAAAGACAGCGTCGTGCTGACACAGATTCTCGACGAAACCTTCACCCAAGACCCTCGCGTCGAACTGATTGCGCTGTCGATTCACGAGGGTATCGAGGGCTACCGTGACAAGAGCATCGAAGCCTGCGAGGAACTGACCGAGACGCTGGACATTCGCCACGAAACTGTCTCCTACGCAGAGGAGTTCGGCATCGAGATGGACGATGTTGTCGAGGACGACCCACACAATATGGCGGCCTGTGCGTACTGCGGGGTCTTCCGACGAGACATTCTCTCCCAATATGCAGAGGAGTTCGACGCTGACAAACTTCTGACTGGTCATAATCTTGATGACGAAGCCGAGACGGCGCTCATGAATTTCTTCGAGGGCAATATCAGAAAGATGTCACAACAGTTCGACTCGAGTATCGGCCCGTTCGACGGCGCCGATTCGAGTCAGACTCGTGACGAACCTGAGGAGTTCATCCCTCGCGCCAAGCCACTGCGGGACGTTCCCGAAAAGGAGGTTGCGCTGTACGCGCACCTCCGTGACCTCCCCGCGCACATGACGGAGTGTCCTCACGCTGACGAGGCCTTCCGCGGCGAGGTGCAGGAACTGCTGTACGAACTCGAAGAGAATCATCCCGGAACGCGACACTCGATTATGGCTGGCTACGAGGAACTTGCCGGGCTTGCCTCGGCGGCGTATCGAGACGGCTCAGAAGACATCGACGAGTGTGAGAACTGCGGCAGTCCAACGACCGGCGAGTTCTGTCGGAAGTGTGATTTGCTGGAGACACTCGAAGCAGTCTGATCGGCGCTCGAACCCCGGAGTTGTGCGGGTACTAACGGGACCATTTTGATTGTCTCACACCGAGTCAGACTGTCGACACTGTCAGACGGCTGTTGTCTCACACGTCTCACTGTTCAGTGAACAAAAACGGCGTCGAAAAATGGGAGTGCAGTCAGTGACTCGTTACTCAGTTCGGACGACGTCGAGTCCGTTCTGGGTTTCGACTTCTTCGTGGCCGCCGTCAGTCTCACCGAACTCCTGGTTGGTCTGCTGGAAGTTGTTGGACGCGTCGAAGGCCTCGTCGCTCTCGTCGACGCCCTGGATTGCCTGCCGGGATTTGTCGGCCTGTTTCTGCGTCGTCGGGCCGAGCACCTGTGCGCTCTTGACGCCGGTCATGATAGCCATGACCCGCACTTTGCCCTTGTAGGCTTCCTGAATCCGGGCGCCCCAGATGACGTTGGCGTTAGCCTCGAGTCGTTCGGTGATATTCTGGGCGATCCCCTCTGCCTCCTGCAGGGTTAGGTCGGGGCCGCCGGTGATGTGGACCAGTCCGCCGCTCGCGCCGCGGTAGTCGACATCCAGAAGTGGATGGTTCATCGCGTCCTTGACGACCTCTTCGGTCTTGTTCTTGTCTTGTGTTTCTCCGACGAGCATCACCGCGACGCCGCCCTGGTTCATAATCGAGGTCATATCCGCGTAGTCCAGGTTGATGAGCGACGGCTGGGTGATTGTCTCGGAGATTCCCTTGACCGTCTCGGCGATAATCTGGTCCATCACCGAGAAGGCTTTGCCGATTGGGAGGTTCGGGACGTAATCGAGCAGCCGATTGTTGTCGAGCACGATGATCGAATCCGCTTCCTCGCGGAGTCGTTCGAGCCCTTCCTCGGCCTTGACCGTCCGGGCGCGCTCGACGTTGAACGGCGTCGAGACCATCCCGACGACAATGGCACCCTGTTCTTTGGCGATCTTGGAGACGACCGGCGCCGCGCCGGTCCCGGTTCCGCCACCCATGCCCGCGGTGACGAACACCAGGTCTGCTTCGCCGAGAACCTCCTTGATCGTTCCCTGCGCCATCTCGGTTGCGCGCTCGCCCATCGAGGGGTCGCCGCCAGCACCGAGACCGTTGGTCAGGGATTTGCCAACCAGAATCTTCGTGTCGGCCTCGATCATCTGCAGGTGCTGTTTGTCGGTGTTGATCGCGATGGTCTCCGCGCCGTCGACACCGATGTTGTACAGCCGATTGACCGTGTTGTTTCCGGCACCGCCCGCGCCGACGATGACGATCCGTGGGTCGCCGAAGCCGTCGGCATCGTCCATCTGTTTCTGCTCCTGTTCATCACGTTCGAGGGCTTCGTTGACGATATCCTGCATCGTTACACCTTGGCCCACGAGCGGTCTTTCTGCCGCTGGCTGTTGCGCCGTTTACGTTTTTCTGACGGTCGTTCTTTGCCGGTATCCTGCTCCGCGAGCATCTCCCGCACCGCCGAGCGAATTGCTTCGCTTCGGTTCGGGTACTCACCGGTGTCGACCATTTGCTCTACCTCTTCGATCTGCTCTTTCGGAATCCGCAGTGTCACACGCTCCATTGTTGTTAGTTTCCCCTGTGGTAAGACGAGGACGGAGTTTACAGCCCGTCCATGCGTCTTACACAGCAGAACCGCCAGAAGGCGTCGGGCCGGTCACATCGACCCGCGCTGTGTAAGACGACCGACTTACGCAGACGTAACCACAGACCCAAGGTTAATAAAACTACTGGTCAGCGTAAGACACGGGCGTGTTTACGCACGTAAACAGCCGCCGCGACGTGTTTACGGCAGTTCATGGCTGTTCGAGAACGTCCGCAGCGGGGGTTCGTCGGCCACAGCTCGGGCAGTGCGACCAATCAGACCGGATCTCGTCCCCGCACTCACAGAAGACTCGGCGGGACGTTTTTTCACCACAGTTCGGGCAGTAGACGTGGGATTGCTCGACGTCTTCGCCACATTTCGTGCACGCCGTCCTTTGTTGTACACGCGCCTGGTCACTGTCACCGGC
>JAQCNR010000453.1 GCA_028274925.1 Halovenus sp. | reverse complement strand
TGAGTGGGGAGACAACGCGGACGGTGTCGACCGCGTCGCCTTTGCTTCGGCGGGAATCAAAGCGATGGCAGTTTCCTCCAACGTGGACGTCGGCGACGAGGACACCGAGGTCGAGTGGTTCAACGACGTGGACGAGGCAGTCTCGTGGGCAGCCGACGCGTAATCGAGGTGCCAGTTCACTGAGAAAAGGTCAGTCGGACGGCAGTCCCGTCCCCAACGGTAAATTCGACTGACGCGTTGGAGTAGTCCGCGAGCCGGTCGACAAGCCAGAGCCCAGCACCGCTGCCGTGCTGAAGATCGGACTCGGACTCCATCTCGAAGATGTCGAGTTCGTGTTCCGGGATTCCGGGGCCGTTGTCTGCGATTTCGATTACCGGTCCCTCGTCGCTTTCGGCCACCGTCACTTCGACAACAGGCTGCCGAGCTAGTGTATGGTGCTCGACGCCGTTGCGCATGAGCTGGCGGATCGCAGCAGCAAGGTTCGGGTGGGCCACGACAGTCGGGCTCGATTCGAACGTCGCCCGGAACTCCGCGGCAGGAAACTCGCTCCGCAGTTCTTCGAGCGACTGTTCGACCGTCCGCCGAAGCGAGACCTCCCTCGTCTCCTCGCTGCCGTTGACAACCGCACGCATCTCCCGGGCGTGCGCTGCTGTCTCTTCGATTTTCCGGCTGGCCTTGACGATGCTGTCCACCATCGGCCTCAGTTCTTCGTCCGCCGAGTCACGGATATACTCCGCGTTCCCCTGTATCGTCGTCAGTTTGTTTCGAAGGTTGTGCCTGAGAACCCGGCCGAGAACTTGATCGAGGAGCCGCAAATCCTTGCGGCGGTCGATTAGCCGGGCGGCGGTGCGTAGATTCGCGGTAAGTGTCTCGATTAGCTGTCGGTCGAGGGGCGTAAAGCTCTCTTCGCGTGTCGACCCAGCGGACAGCACCCCGAACTCACCGATTGGACTGATGATTTCGGACTCGATTGGGCCGTCCGGGTCGTACGCATCTGCGTGTCCGGTTGTCTGGGACACGAGTTTGGTTTCGCCATCGTCGAACGCCTGCCACGCGATGCTGTTCCCGGGTTCGAACACCGGTATCTCGCCGATTATCGAATCGGCGGGCGCTGTCTGTGCGATCGGATGGAGCTGTTTCTCTATCGGGTCGTACTCCCAGATCGCAGACAGCGGAAAGTCGAGGACGTACGGTAGCCGTTCCAGTGCCGTCTCGGCCATCTGTTCGTGTGTCGCCGCCGTGAGTGCCTCCTGAGTGACATCGCGGACAGCCGCAAGTCCCTCCTCGCGCCGGGCTCGGTCGAGCGCCGTTGCCACTGTCGCAGACAGCAGTCGGCCGAAAAAGTAGCCGGCGCCATCGAGCAGTTCCCGGTCTTTCGTGGCAAGAATCAAGACGCCGTGGGAGCTAAGCGGATACACGGCCGCGCTCTCGGCTGGCACGTCCTCGCCGGGCAACTGTTCGACCACCAACTCACCGTCGATGATAGGGGTTGGTTCCCCGCACTGATACGTCTCCCAGACTGCCGTCCCCCGGTCGCCATACGCTGGCGGCCAGCCGTCGGCTGCTTCCGAGAGAGACTCCGAGGTGGCAGTTGGTATGAGTCCCTCTGCAGTCCGGTCATAGAGATGGACGGCAGCCAGTGGGACACCGATGACTTCCTCGACGGCCGCTATCGTCCGCTCACAGATTGCCGCTCTGTCCTCGCCGGAGAGAATCTGTTCAGTCTCCCGGTAGAGCTGTTCGAAGGTCCGCTGTCTGTCCCGCTCGTCAGTCACTTCGACGTACATGCCGATGTACTCCCGGGCTGTCTCAGTTCCGACCGGGACGCTCCTGAACAGGAAATCACCGATATCGCCCCGGGTCGAGCGTCTCACCTCCCGACTGAGGGACTGACCGAACGCGACCCGTTCCGCGGCCTCTCCGGCCGTTGTATCGGAAGACTGCTCGTCGGCCTCGGGCACAATCAGGTCAGTGAGACGGCGTCCACAAGCCGCCGATTCGGCACAGCCGAACGTCTTCTCGAAGGCGTCATTAACATCCCTGATTATCGGTTCGACACCCTCCTCGATGACGCTCACCAGCGGTTCTGTCATCGCGTCGAAAACACCCTCGAAGCGGTTTCGCTCCTCACGGAGCCGGGCTTGGACCCGTTTCGTCTCGCACGCGTCGGCCAACTTCTGATTCAGTGGTGTCAGCGCAGAGACAGTCCGGGCGTCGAGCTCCGCTCCGCGCCGCCCGAGTACGAGGAGGCCATACTCCGGGAGGTCCATCAGGCAGTACGAGACACGTTCGGCCTGTCCAGTGCGCGGGAGTGACTCGCGAAACGCCGCGTCGTTGTCAGCCCCGTCCGGAATCTGGTCGCGTACGATATGAAACGCCCCGTCCCAGGGGTCGGTCGGAATCGTTCCCACCGCCTCGTATCGACTCCCAGACGATGTCTCGACCCGTTCCAGGACGGCTCCAACAGAACAATCGAGTTTCTTGAGATACGACGAGAGCGCTCTATCGACAGTCTCCTCGAGCGTCTCGGCTGGGCCGATAGCGAGGGAAAGCTCGTAAAGAACTTGGATGCGTTCTTGTCCGTTCCTCATCGTTCCATCAGCGCGCCGACAACGGCTGTCTTGTTGAAGTAGTCGAGGTGTCCCTCACGGTCGTTCGCAATCTCGCCGATTGTTAGCGCACCGATAACCGGTTCGCTCGTCTCATCGACGGCGGCCAGTTCGCTGTCGAACGCCGATTGTAAATAAAGGGCTCGCGAAATACAGTCGAAGAAAACGACCGCCTCGGCCTCTGCTTGGTCGCTAATCGCGTTTTTACGGGCCCCGCGAGCAGCATCGACCAGCGAGTCCGGTTCCCCTTGGAGGACGCTGATGAACTCTCCCTCCGGAACGTCTCCAAAGCACGTCAGCGACCCATCGTCGTGGACTTTGAACGGGTCTCTGACAATCTTCTCGGCGTTCAGTTGGCTGATACCGAACGGGAACGATTTTGCAACCTCGAAGAAGTTGTCGACTGTCACCTCCGTCTCGCCGTTCGCTTCGACCACCCGACGGTAGACATCGTATGCTGGTTCATCGTCGAGGGTCCGGAGTCTCGGCCCCTCCGAGTCGGTTACGCGGAACGGCCCGTCGGCGTACTGCCACCCGTGTTTGACGCCGATACTGCTCGCGAGGTCGACAGTGGCCACGAGTGCGCTGTCCGAGACAACGCCGTCACGAGTGAACAGACAGGGCTGTGATTCCTCGTCGAGCGTCCCAGCCCCGCCACCGAGTACGTTCCGCTCGACACCCCACGACCGGAACAGTTCGTCGATGAACGATTCGATTTCGGTCGCGTGGGCATCCACGAAGACGAAAGCGGTCTCGTCCGCCTCTGTACTACTACCCGAATCAAACTGCTCGC
The DNA here is from genome assembly GCA_028274925.1 of Halovenus sp. Taxonomy (GTDB): domain Archaea; phylum Halobacteriota; class Halobacteria; order Halobacteriales; family Haloarculaceae; genus Halovenus. The sequence continues at coordinate 505 of JAQCNR010000453.1, read as the reverse complement.
TGTGCGAGCTGTGCGGGTCGCTCAGTCCAGGAACAACTGTCACTGTCGGTCGGGTTGACAGTCCGGCGACGACGGCACCCTGTTCCGTGCTGTCACCCTGGTGGACGACCTCCGGAAAGACGCCACCGATAACTGGAACCTCAAGTTCGGCAAGCGCAGTTTCGAACGGCGTTGATGCTATGGTTTCCTCGGGGGTTGACAAGACGAGTAACCCCTCGACGGCCGATTCGACTGCGACCGACTGGAGCGTCGGGACGAGCTGCGTTCCCGTTTCGGAGTGGTATTGAATGTGCACAGTGGACTCCCTACGTAGCCGAGATACAAAATTGGGCCGCCCTGACTGAGTATATCTCTGCGTCGGCGGACTGTCTGAGTCCGATAGCCTGTTGCAGTCTTCGAAATTAGTGCCAGAACCAAGTCAAATTTGCTGGTTTTACTGTCCGGATTTGGCCAACAATGCTCAGGTCTGACCAACAGATGCTATTTAATTTTGCAAAGTGCAACG
>JAQCNR010000452.1 GCA_028274925.1 Halovenus sp. | reverse complement strand
AAAAGAGCGCTGTCACTGGCTGAGCTGTGATTACATGAGCAACAATCTGGTCAGTTTAAGCAACAGCATAACAAAGATAATCTCCGCCATCTATCCCGTTGGGACTGACCAATGACTGGACCGTCTGTCAATCAGCAATGGAGCGGCGTGCGGAGACCACTATCAGCGGTAGCAAGATACTGGTGGCCCACAGGGACAACCTCCCGTCCGAGAAACAAGCGGGTAACGGGCCGCTGGTGGCAGACTGGACAGCGTGTTCTGGGGCGGTTGGGTCGACTGGGTGGTCGAACCGCTGGCACCTCACGGGGCAGAGTCGTGAGTCCGTTCCAACGGCGTCAGGCAGTTGCACTGCGGGGAGAGCAGTCGACGATGATGGGTGCAGCGGATGCCAACCGGAAACCGACACAACTGGAGGGCACAGAGGCGCCACCAGACCAGCCATCCGACTCGGGGCCAACAGAGTCACTACCATCGACAACGGGGAACGGAGAGTCGCCGGATGAGCTTCCCCCCGAGCAACATCTGTCAGAAGACGGTGAATACGACCTGCCACTCGACCAGATTTTCGAGATACTCAAAAACAGTCGTCGGCGACAGACACTGCACTATCTGAACGAGAATGGTGAGGAGACAACGCTGAGTGATGTCGCGGAACATATTGCTGCGCTGGAAAACGATACCACGACGCGCGCAATCACATCGGCCCAGCGCAAGCGTGTCTATATCGGGCTCTACCAGTGCCATCTCCCAAAGATGGATGATATGAACGTCGTCGATTTCGACCAGAATCGCGGTACTATCGAACTCGGCCCAAATGCGGCCCAACTGGAACCCTATCTCGACGACCCGGGCCAGCGAGACTGGTACAAACTCTACCTCGGCGTGACACTCGTTGGGACGATACTGTTCGTGGGCCGACAACTCACCGGTCCAGTAATGGACCTGGCCTCGACTGTCATACTCGTTGGACTGTTGGGCGGAATCACACTCTCAGCAATCGCTCACAGTGTTGCCGTTGCAGACTAACACCGAGCGAGTCAGTGTCCTGCTGTCGGTGCTGGCTCGATAATCAGTATTTCAGTGTGCGTAATTGTGATTTCTAGGCCCTGATACTCGAAACTAACCACAGGGTTTGCTTCCGGGTTCCCTCCCGTAAGGAGTTGTTTGAGCGCGTCACCATCGACAACCCTTCCCAACGGCGAAAGTTCAGACGGCGGGACGTTCAGAAATGCGGCCACCGCTTCAGCAATCGCAACGAGCGGCTGGTCGTTGCCGCGCCAGTCAGTCTGCACAGACTCGCCGTCCGCAGTCATATCATCCAGTCTCTCGTCGAGTGTGCTTTTTGCGTCATCCATGGTCGGCCCTTGATTCTAACATGTGAAATCTCAGACTCCTGTTAGCGCTAACGCTGTTAAGGAGCGCAGCTATTATAACTCTGTTGTGATTCTTGCAAGGACTATTCGAGAAACAGCCCGCAGTGGCCAACATCGTAGTGGTATTACTCACAAATATAAACAACTAGAGTGAGTTGTGGTTGATTCCGAGAGCGACCGAACAATTTAGCCACTGTTCAGCGTAGCTATGGAGTCCGCGAGAATCCAGACTGGACTCGGCCACTTTTTTCAGCAGACTGTCATAGCTCGTTGGGAGTCGTTACTGAGACGAAAAGAATAGCCCCCGTGGTGACCAGTGATTCGATAGATGTCTCGTCTTCGACACCCGCTGGCTGCCGTGACTGGCGCGCTCGCGTTGACAGTTCCGTGGCTCGGACTGGTCCTCTCCTATGGCGGATACAGCGGCATCCACCCGGGAGAAACTATCACACCGACAGCCGCGGTTATGATTGCTGGGCTCGCGATTATCGGTGCGGCGTTTCTGCTCGCGTGGGCGGCTGAAACAGCAGAAAAAGACGTTCCGCCGGCCTTTGCGATTGCCGTGTTGGCGGTGCTGGCTGTTGCCCCCGAGTACGCTGTCGACGCGCTGTATGCGTGGGAGGCCGGCGCTGGCTCCGTGGAATCGGCTAACCTCGCAGTTGCGAACATGACTGGCGCGAACCGAATCCTCATCGGGCTCGGCTGGTCAGGCATCGCGCTGTTCACTATTGCCCGCGTCGCCAGAACTGGCGACGACGCCGTCCAGAGCCGCAACGGGTTCCTGGCCGACGCGGTGACGCTTGACAGGCGAATCTCCGTCGAGATTTCCTTCCTCTTCGCAGCAACTGCCTACGCCTTTTTGATCCCGCTCAGCGGGGGCATTGGACCACTCGATACACTCGTTCTCGTCAGTCTCTACGCACTCTATCTCGTCGTCATCATCCGCGGCGATGTCGAGAACACGGAACATCACAGCGGCGTTCCAGCGTATTTCCAGCAGTGGTCGAAAGCCAGACGAATCGGGGCGGTGCTGGCCGGATTTGCGTTTTCTGGCGCAGTCATTTTCACCGCAGTGCATCCCTTCGCGGAGGGGCTGGAACAGCTCGGGTTGCAGTACGGCATTCCTCGGTTTTTCATGATTCAGTGGCTCGCACCACTCGCCTCTGAGACACCCGAACTCATCATCGTCGCCTATCTCGTCAACAAAGCCCGCTCAACGGCGGGGTTCAACGCCCTGATATCCTCGAAGCTCAACCAGTGGACGCTATTGATCGGGACGCTCGCTTTGGTCTACTCCATCTCTGCCGGCGCGGTTGGCACTCTTCCGTTCGACAGCAAACAGGCCGCCGAAGTCTGGATCACCGCTGCCCAGAGTTTTTTCGCGATTGCAATTCTGACGAACTTCGAGATCACGGGCCGGGAGGCGGTTGTCTTACTGGTGTTGTTCGGAATGCAGGTGCTCGCGGAGTTTTATATTATCCAGAGCTACGCCAACCCGGCCGCAACGGAACTCAGCATCGTGGTGCTGTACGCCTTCACTGTGGTCTATCTCCTGCTCGGAGTTGGACTGCTCACCGTTCGACGTAACAGCGTCAGCACGCTCGTCGGTCGCACGTATCGGGCGGGACGGTCGGCGTTCGGCGGCGACTCTGCGCAGCCAGACCACGCCGACTGAGTTCGACCGAGGGTAACTCACAGCGAATCGAGAACCTGTTCTTCCTGCTCACGATCCGGTCCCGGGTCTCGGTCTGTCTCGCCGTCCCAGCCGACCGACCGCGCTATCGACTCCGCTGGCGTGACCGGGTCCCAGTCAATCGCTTTCAGTTTCTCCGTCGAGAGCACGTGCACGTTCGGATTGTACAGCGGGAAGTCCGTCGATTCGAGGTCACCGGCGGCGAGTTCGCGGTCGTTGACGGTGACAAAGTCGGGGTCAGCGTCGACAGCCTCTGCAGTCGTGTCTAACAACTCTTCGAGCGTGAGAACGGTGTGGTCGCCTGCGTTGTACGCTTCGCCGGGAACGCCGTGTTCGCCGACCTGTCGAATCGCCCGGACGGTGTTGTAAACAGAGACGAGGTGGTGAATGTTCGTCCCGTCGCCGGGGACGAGCACGCGGTCGTACGATTTGATCCGGTCGACCCAGTACTTGTAGCGGCCAGTGTAGTCGTACGGACCATAGACGATAGTTGGCCGCACGCTCATCGCGTTGACGCCATCCTCGGCCGCCTCGAAGACGAATCGGTCACCTTCGGCTTTGCGAGCGCCGTAAGTCTCGTGACTATCGTCGACGGCTTCCTCCTCGCTGCAGGGCCGCAGCGCAGTCTCGTCCTCGCGTTTTGGAATGGTATCTGGCTCGTAGGCTGCGCCACTGGAGATGTAGACATAGGCCTCGACATCCGCAAACACGTCGACAGCCATCTCGACTTCACCAGGGTAGTAGGCCACGCAGTCGACGACCAGTTCAGGTTCAACCGCTTCCTTGGCGTCTTTCAGCGCAGCACCGCTGGTCCGGTCGCCGGTGTACTGTGAGACGTCGTCGAGGTCAGCAAACGGGTTCTCGCGTGTCCCGCGATTGAACAGCGTTACATCGTACCCGGAGTCAAGCAGTTCGTCTGTGAGGTGTCTGCCGATAAATCGCGTTCCGCCAATAATGAGTGCCGTGTCCATACCCGCGATTCACGCGGGCGGGTTGAAAACGCCGCGGTCCCGGCAGAACCTCAGTCTGCGTTCGAGCGCATCGTCGCCCCAAGGTCACCCGCTTCGAGTGTCGCGGATTCGGGGAGTTCGTTGCGCACGTCGTCGCGTTCGCGGTCCTCGATGATCTCCGCGTAGGCGTCGGGCATGACGCGCGTGAAGTTGTCGAGTTCGTCGTCCCAGTTGGCGAGCAACTCGTCGGCCCGCTCGGAGTCCGTGTAGGCAGCGTGATTTTCGACCAGTCGGGTCAGCATCTCACGGTCGGACTCTTCGAGGGTTCCCGACAGCGAGACCATCCCGGTGTTCGCGCGCTCGGCGAAGGTCCCGTCAGGGTCGTAGACGTAGGCGACGCCGCCAGACATCCCGGCCGCGAAGTTCTTGCCTGTCTCGCCCAGCACGGCAATCGCACCGCCAGTCATGTACTCACAGCCGTGGTCACCGACTGATTCGACGACGCCTTTGACACCAGAGTTTCGGACTGCGAACCGTTCGCCGGCCGCACCGTTGACGTAGCACTCGCCCTGCGTTGCGCCGTACAGCGCGACGTTGCCGGTGATGATGTTCTCGCTGGCGTCGTAGGTTGCCTCCTCTGGCGGCCGGACGACCAGTTTCCCGCCGGACAATCCTTTGCCGAGGTAGTCGTTTGCAGAGCCAACCAGTTCCATCGTGACGCCGTCCTGCGTGAACGCGCCGAAACTCTGGCCTGCGGTGCCGTCGAATCGTACAGTGAGCGTGTCTTCGGGCAGGCCCTCGACGCCGTGGTGCGAAGAGATTTCGTTCGACAGCGTCGCGCCAACGGCGCGGTTGACGTTCTCGATTTCCTTCGTGAGCGTCATCGGTTCACCGTGTTCGATGGCGTCACTCGCCTCGTCGATGAGTTCCCAGTCTATCTGTTCGTCCACGTCGTGGTCCTGCTGGCGGGTCTTGTAGCGGTCCACACCCTCCGGGCGCTCTGGCTTGACCAGCAGCGACGAGAGGTCGAGTTTCTTCGCTTTCTCCTGTGTGACGTCGTCGCGCTGCTGGAGCATATCGACGCGGCCGACCATCTCCTCGATGGACGAGAATCCGAGTTCGGCCATGATTTCGCGCAGTTCCTGCGCGATGAAGGTCATGTAGTTGATGACGTGCTGTGGTTGGCCGGGGAACCGTTCGCGCAACTTCTCGTTCTGGGTTGCGATACCGACCGGACAGGTGTTCTCGTGACACTGCCGGGCCATCACACAGCCAGAGGTAACCATCGACGCTGTCCCGAAGGTGTAGCCTTCGGCACCGAGCAGCGCGGCGATTGCCACGTCTCGGCCTGTCTTCATTCCGCCGTCAGTCGTCACACGGATCCGGTCGCGCAGTCCGGTCTGGCAGAGCAGTTGATTCGCCTCGGCAACACCGAGTTCCCACGGGATGCCAGCATTTTTGATACTCGTCTTCGGTGAGGCACCGGTTCCGCCGGAGTCACCGGAGATGTGAACCACGTCGGCGTTTGCCTTCGCCACACCAGCCGCGATGATGCCAACGCCTGCCTCTGCGACGAGTTTGACGTTGATGTCTGCGTCGGGGTTCGAGGCCTTCAGGTCGTGGATAAGCTGCTTGAGGTCCTCGATGGAGTAGATGTCGTGCAGCGGCGGCGGCGAGATGAGCCCCACGCCGGGCGTCGCGTACCGGACGTGTGCAATCATCTCGTTGACCTTCTTGCCGGGCAGATG
>JAQCNR010000451.1 GCA_028274925.1 Halovenus sp. | reverse complement strand
GACCGTCCAGCGCCGATTCGAGGTCATCGATGAGCGATTCGTTGCCGACGAATACTGGCGTTCGTTCGTGCAACTCGGTTGATTCCTTCGTGAGTAGTGATCGTGAGCCGTCTGTCGAACTGCCACCGGCCGCCGAGACGATAGCGGCGATTGGGTGGCCCTCGAACAGGAGGCGGAGTTTCCCTTCTGGTCGGTCGACAAGCATCGGGTAGCCAAAGAGTCCGCCGTAGGTGAGAATCTGATTTACGTCCCCAACCATCGCGCCGCTGTAGCGAAGCTTTAGACGCCTATCCTCGATATCTTTCACGAAGGCACTAAACTGCTCGGGCCAGTCTGGCACTCGGCCGCCGAAGCCATAGACCGTCGGGTCTTCGGGAATTGTTACGTCTTCCTGCAGGACTGAGCGCTCGCCGTCTTCGAGCAGGTACTCGGTAACGGTTTCGTCGACAGCAGTGACCATCGTCGTTGTCGGCCCGTAGAGGACGTACGCTGCTGCTTGCAGCGCCTCGCCGGCGGCAGGGAGTGGCTCGTCGTAGACACCGATGATCGTTCCCATTCCGTTGTTGGATTTGAGATTGGAGGAGCCATCGAGAGGGTCACTAGCGACGTGGTACTGGCCACTGTCCTCGGACACGTCCGCGCGTTCCTCGCTCGCGTACGAGCCAACGTCCGGAATGTCGAGTAGGCGCTGTCCGAGCAGGTCGTCCGCGTAGACGTCGGCCGCGAGTTGCTGGTCGCCGGTCGGGTTGTGCCCCTCCGCGTAGGAGCGACGCTCGCCGAGCACCCCTCGTACTTCGGTTGCTGTCTCGGCGACAGCGTCGAAGATTGCGTCGATGGTGTCGGTCATCGCTACGACTCTGTCGCGGCGAGTGCGGTCTCGACAGAACTCTCCTCGAAGATAATCTCTTCGAGGCCGTCGAGAATCGCCTCGGGGTTCTCACGCTGGAAGACGTTGCGACCGACTGCGAGTCCAGCCGCGCCAGCGTCCATCGCCCCTTTGACTGTTTCGAGGAACTCTCGGTCGCTGGTCTTCGAGCCACCAGACATGACCACCTTCGTCCGACCAGACATCTCGACAACTTCTTCCATCGCTTCGGTGCTACCCGGATATTTCACCTTGGCAACGTCAGCGCCGAGTTCCATCGCCTGCCGAGCGGCGTAGGAAATGACGCCAGATTTCTTGTCGTTTTTGACGCCCTGCCCGCGTGGGTAGGCCCACGCCACGACTGGCATGTCGTGTGCTCGGGCGGCCTCGTGGGCCTCGCGGAACTCCTCGACCATCTCGATTTCGTGGTTCGAGCCACCGTACAGCGTGAAGCCAATCGAGTCTGCGCCGACCTCGTCGGCGTAGTCGACCGACCAGTTGACTGCCGAGTCTGGTTCGCCCATCCAGAGGTCCGACGTGCCGTTGATTTTGGCGAGCAGTGTCACGTCGTCGGCGTAGTCGGGATAGTAGCCCTCGCCGATGCCTTTCTGGACTGCGAGGCTCGTCACCGCCGGGTGTGTTGCCACCTCGAAGACGTGTTCGGGGTCTGCGCTCTCGGGGACCGCCTCGAAGTCGACCGGCCCGTGTTCGAGTCCGTGGTCGTACGCCAGGATGAGTATCTTGCCGTCCCGCGTCAGCGGTGAGTCATCGATGGGTCGCATTGTATTTGTTGGTGCGTCCAGTCGGCGTAAATGCTTTACTCAACGAATCTCTGACCCGTTTGTTTGCCTCTGTCCCCCACACTTACGCCGCTCGCAGTCCCACTCGGAGATATGCGCGAACTTCCAGCTATCGACACCGTTGGCGTCGTCGGCGCGGGGAACATGGGCAACGGCATCGCACAGGTCGCGGCGATGGCGGGCTACGACGTCGTGATGCGCGACATTGAACAGGAGTACGTCGACAACGGCCTCGAAAACATCGAGTATAGCCTCGACAGACTCGTCTCTCGGGACGCAATCGACGAGGCGACTGCCGAACAGACACTCCAGCGAATCACAGGCACGACCGACCTCCCGGACCTCGCTCGGGTCGACCTCGTTGTCGAGGCGGTCCTCGAAGAGATGGCTGTCAAACAGGAGGTATTCGAGGAACTCGATATCATCATGGATGACGATGTGGTGCTCGCGACGAACACCAGCACGCTCTCGATTACGAGCATCGCCGCGGCAACCGACCGCCCCGAACTGGTCGTCGGTCTGCACTTCATGAATCCGGTGCCAATCATGGAGGGTGTCGAAGTCGTCGTCGGCGAGAAAACAGACAGCGAGGTTGTCGAGTTAGCCCACAACTTCGCCGAGGAGTTGGACAAGACGACGTGGGAGTCCGAAGACAAGCCCGGATTCGTCGTCAACCGTGTGTTGATGCCGTGGATCAACGAGGGCATCCGCGCCTACGACGAGGGTGTCGCGACGAAGGACGACATGGACACGGGGCTGAAACTCGGGACGAACGTCCCGATGGGGCCGCTGGAACTCGCCGATCACATCGGGCTGGATATCGTCCTGAACGCGAGCAAGACACTGCACGAGGAGCTGGGTGATCGGTACAAGCCGGCCTATCTACTCAAACGGAAAGTCGAGGCGGGCGACCTCGGCAAGAAGACGGGCAAAGGGTTCTACGAGTACGAGTAGCCCGGTTCGCCCTCAGAGACGGTGCGCTAGATTTTATGAGAGATGAGAGTGCATTTGCACGTATGACCGACCTCACACTCAAATGCGGCTCGCGCTGTCTGCTGTACAGTATTCTGGCGGTGGCGGCGCTCGTCCTCGTCCCGCAGGTCTCGCTCGGCACCCTGCCGGCGAGTGCGCTCCTCGCGGTCGCTGGCGTCGCGACGATGGTCCTGATCGACGACGAGGAGTGCTGTGAGAGTTGTGCGAGTTCCGCGTAACGCGGGCGTCTCGCGCTGAGCAACGAGCCACCCCTGTTATTGCCAGCGCGAGCAACAACGCGAGCAATAGAAAAACTCACGATCTGCTATCTCGCCGGTGCGGTCGTCGGCGCGGCGGCGATGATCGGATTCGTGCTCCTGTTCCCCGACCGGTTCGACGCGATTCCCGCGGGCGTTCTCTCCGCGGTGCTCGGACTGCTTACGCTGTGGGCACTCTCCGACAGTGACCGATCAGACTCGGCGGTTGGTGTTCGTGGTGATTAGCCTGCTTGTTCAGAACGTCTGGCGCTATCTACATTGGGGAATACGTGGCGACGCCCCGCCGAGACAGGATGGGACGTTCGGATGCCGACGGAACTGGAGTTCAGGTCAGATTCGGTTTGGCAGCGAACCGGCCGCCGTTCCATCCCCGGTAGCGTGACCGGAGCAGCGACTCGAGGAGCCAACCGACGCAGAAGAGGATGGCGTACGGACCCAGTAAGAGCAGATGGACGCCGCTGTCGGGTGTCCCGAACATCCCGGCCAGAACAACCGGTGGAACGAACACGGCAAACAACGCAATCGGCACGACCAGCCCCCGAGACAGTAGGGCTACAAGGGGGATGATGGTTGCCACGACGACTAAGCTCCCAACAATCAACACCCCCACCATTGACCCAGCCGAGGAGGTAGTTAGTGCCGTCGCAGTGCCAAGAAGACCGGCAACCGGAATGACGGTCACGGCCAGCATCCGGCGCGAAAACGGGAGCGACGGAACTGCCCGAAGCCGACCACTGGCCAGCTGGTAGCCGTGGCGGATGGCGAACTCAGTGACGCCGGCCACAAAAGTCAGCGCCAACAGTATGGGCCAGGCAGTCACGTAGTTCCAGACGTGGACCGGTCCGATCACAACGCTCTGGCTGCCTATGTTGCCCCAGACTGGAGCTGGCGACGTGGCTGTCGCGACTACCACGGCGACGACAGATGCCAACAGCCCCAGCACGGGCGTCACAAGCCTCGTGTGAACCGAGACAAGTGTCGGCACGAAGGCATAGCCGAACGCCCCGACGCTGACGGCCAACAGCGGGAGGAACGCTTCGGTCATTGGGTAGTCGTACTGTCTAACCAGGGCTAAGACGGATGTAACGTGTAGAAGAGCGGTAAAACCGGCGATTCCAACAGTTCTGACGGATGGGTTTGACATTGGTGAGGGCCTCCACGGACGACAAGCAGTTGTGACCGACGCGCGATCCGTTACTCGATGGTTTCCGGACGGGGCATCTCCTGCACTTCTCTGATCCGACTCGTCTTCTCGACGGCATCGTACTGTCGCCGCCACGCCCCCTCGGGAAAGAGATTGTTCCGGTCGAACAGCGCCCGCGCGTCCTCGGTCAGCGCGTAGAACTTGTAGGGAAACTCCCGGAGTCGCTTCCCCTCCGGCAGCGAGTGGGTTTCGACGACGCCGACATCGGTCAGCGTCGCGAGATGCCGGCGGATCGAGTCCTCGCTCAGGCTGGGGTTCATGTACGCCAGTTCCTCGACTGTCGGCGCGCCTTCGGGGTGGCCGACGATGTCCGCGATGAGGTTCGCGCGTTTCTTGTCCGTGGCTTTCTGCAGCGCTCGCTGTGGATGAGATACCCGATCTCCCGGTGGATTCCCTCGGCCTGTTCCAGATTCTGGGGGCACAGTTGATCGTTCGACAGCCGGGAAAATAATTTGTTCGCTGATATCGACACTTGACCGATCCCAACAGCAACTCGGTCGTCTATCGAACCGAATCCAGCAGCAGGCGCTGTTCGACGCGTTTCACTTCGTGCTGCACGTCCCGCACCGCGTCGATGTTGGCGCTAATCGAGGTGATGCCCTCGTTGACGAGGAACCGAACCATCTCGTTTTCAGACCCGGCCTGCCCGCAGATGCTCGTCTCGATATCGTGCTCGCGGCAGGTTTCGATAGTCTGGCCAATGAGTTCGAGAATCGAGGGGTGCATCGCGTCGTAGCGGTCGGCGACGTTCTCGTTGTTCCGGTCGACCGCAAGCGTGTACTGGGTGAGGTCGTTCGTGCCGAAACTGGCGAAGTCGATGCCCGTCTCGGCCATCTGCTCGATACCGAGTGCGGCCGCGGGCGTCTCGACCATCACTCCCCACGAACGCTTCTCGGTGTCGATGCCAGCCTCCTCCATCAACTGTTTGGCCTGGAGCACGTCCTCGCTGTCGTTGACCAGCGGGAGCATAATTTCGACGTTGTCGTAGCCCATTTCGTACAGTTTCCGGAAGGCTTCGAGTTCGTGCTTGAAGACCTCCGGCCGGTCGAGGCTGCGACGGATGCCACGATAGCCCAGCATCGGATTGTGCTCTTCGGGTTCGTCCTCGCCGCCTTCGAGTTGGCGGAACTCGTCGGTCGGCGCGTCGAGTGTCCGCGCCCGGACTGGTCGGGGATAGAACTCGTCGGCGACAGATCGAACGCCGTCGACAATCTGGTCGATGTAGGCCTCCTTGCCGTTCTCTTCGATGTACCGCTCGGGCGTCTTGCCCAGCGAGAGAATCATGTGTTCGATGCGGAGCAGCCCAACGCCGTCAGCGCCGGTCGCGGCCGCTCGCTCCGCAGCGTTCGGAATCGAGACGTTGACCTTGACACGGGTCGCGGTCATCGGCGTGACCGGCGTGTCGGGTCGAACCTCCTCGACGGCGTCGTGGTCAGCGGTCTCGTCGGCACCGGCCTCGACGCTGCCTTTCTCGCCGTCGATGGTGATATACTGCCCATCTTCGAGTTGCTGGGTTGCGGTTTCGGCTCCGACGACTGCCGGGACGCCCAGTTCTCGCGAGACAATGGCAGCGTGAGAGGTCGTTCCGCCCTCGTCAGTGACGATTCCGGCGGCCCGTTTCATCGCCGGCACCATATCGGGTGTCGTCATTTCGGCGACGATGATGTCGCCCTCGCCGATTTTGTCCAGTTGGTCGAGGTCGTAGATAATCTTCGCCTCGCCGGAGGCCCGGCCCGGCGTTGCGCCCAGTCCAGAAACCGGAATCTCCTCGTCACTGCTCGACTGGACGGCGGTTGCGCCACCGTCGGCGACGCTGCTCTCGGCTGCTCCCTCACTGATGGTCGTAATCGGGCGGGACTGCAGCAAATAGAGTTCGTCGTCGTAAATCGCCCACTCGACATCCTGTGGATTGCCGTAGTACTCCTCGATCGTCTCCCCAATCTCGCGCAGTTCCTCCAGTTCTGCCCCGGAGAGGACCTGCTCGCCCTGTTTGTCGGCAGGCACTTCTCGCTCGGCTGTCTCGCCAGTCTCCTCGTCGCGGACGTGCATCACCTTCTTCTCGGCGACAGTCTTGTCCTGTACCTCGCCCGTGTTGCGGTCGACAACGTAGTTGTCTGGCGTGACCGCTCCGGAGACGACGGCTTCACCGAGTCCCCAGGCGGCTTCGATGGTCACGACCGGTGCGCCGGTCGATGGGTGGCTGGTGAACATAACGCCGCTTTTGTCGGCGTCGACCATCTGCTGGACAACGACCGCGATGTCGACGACTTCCTCCGCGAAGCCCTGCTCCTGTCGGTAGTAGAGCGCGCGCTGGGTGAACAGTGAGGCCCAGCACTCACGGACCTTGTCGACTAAGTCTTCGCCGGTGACGTTGAGGAACGTTTCCTGCTGACCAGCGAACGATGCGTCTGGGAGGTCCTCAGCCGTCGCTGAGGAGCGGACCGCGACGGGCACGTCGTCACCGAGGTCATCGTAAGCCCCGAGAATCTCCTCGTGGAGTTCCTCCGGCATGGGCGCTTCGCGGATGAGTTTCTGTGCAGCGTCGGCGGCCTCCGCGAGTGCCGCCGAATCTTCGGTCTCGATGTCGACGAGTTCGAATAGCTCGTCGTCGATACCGGTTGCCTCGATAAACGAGCGGTACGTATCCGCCGTCACGACGAATGCAGGCGGGACCGGCAGGCCCGCGGAGGTCATCTCCCCGAGCGAAGCCGCTTTCCCGCCGACGGTTTCCAGGTCGTCTCCCCGGATGTCGTCCAGCCAGAGTACAGCCATATACGTGGTCGTAGCATCAGCCACTATAGTAATGAAGCTTCTGAACCACTGCCGAGTAATGCCGGTCTGGTTACATCCCTCCTAGTCTGGGTGGGGATTCGCGACTCTCAGACCTCGATAATGTCGTCGTCGTCGTCCTCAGGGACCGCAAGTTCGCCGTCGAGTGTCGTCAGCGCCGTTCCGCCGACGCTTGGCTCGGCTTCGACTGTCGCCCGCACCGTCGATGGCCGGTCGATAAACGCGCCAGATTCGACGCCAATCTCCTCGCGCTCACCGTCGAAGACTGCGTGCTCGGCGAGGTGTGCTGTACACGCCGCGACGCCGACGCCACTCGCCGGCCGCTCACAGTCCCGGGCCTCGGGGTCGAACACTCGCGCGTGCACCTCGGTCTCCGCGACGAGGGTATCGAAAGTGAAGGCCACGAGGCGTCGGCAGTCGGCGGCGTCGAGCAGGTGCGCGACTGTCCCGCGGTCCGGGCTCGCTCCGGAGACGTGTTCGAGGAAGTTGACCGCGACAAGTAGCGTGCCGCCAAAGGAGTCGACTCGCGCGGCCGGCAGGTCGGTACCCACGTCTTCGAGTGTTGCCACGTCGACGCCGATGGCGTCTGCAATCCAGTCGACATCGACAGCCGGGGGTTCGGGCGCTGCCGTCGGCAGGTGGACGGTCACTGTTCCGTGCTTGTCGAGGTTGACCTCGATAGCCTCGCTCTCTCCAGCAGCGAGTTCGTACATGCCGGGGTCGAGTGCGCCGCGGTTGTAGAGTCCAGCTAGCCCGGCGGTTACCCCCGAGACCACCGCCTGCGAGCCATCGCAGTCCGTGTAAGAGATGGTGTCGCCGTCGACAGAGACGACGCCGCTGGTTCCGAGTTCACTCGCCACTCGGTGGTGTTGTGTCTCGGACAACTCTCCGCCCGGGTCGACCGCCACCGGCCGCCCGCCGGTCGGTTCGTCGGCAAATGCGTCGACCAGTAGCACCGCTTGGCGTTGCATATCCCTACCTCTCCCGCCACTGGAAAGAACCTGTTGCTCGTGGGTTTCCCGTCCAGAGAGTGACCGACACAATTTACACGACTGGCTTGCCTCGCCTCAGCTATGTCCGAGTTCGCTCTCTCTGGGTCGGGAATTGCGCTCGCCGGCGGCACGCTGTTACTGCTGGTCGGTCTCGGGGCGGCCGTCAAGACGAAACGGGAGTTCGGCCCCGCACTGGCGATTTTCAGGAACGACCCGCTCAACGTTCAGGACCTCGTCTATCACGACGGGCCGGCCGAAGTCGAGGGCACCGCCAGCGGCGACGAGAAGGGTGTCGAGGCGCTGTTCACCGGCACGGTCTGTCTCGCTTACGAGTACGAGGTTCAGGAGTACCAGAGCAGCGGGCAACACAGCCACTGGAAGACACTGGACGAGGGCGGCAACAGCGTGCCCTTTCTCGTCGAGGACGACACCGGCCGGGTACAGGTCGACGCCACCGAGGCCGAACTCCACCTCTCGCCGGAGACGCTCGAACTCTCGCCGGGCGACGAGCCACCCGAGCGCATTGCACAGTACATGCGGGACACCGAGGATGTCGACTATCAGGACAGCACGCTGGACCTGGGCATCACCGAACTGAACGTCGGCAACCGCCAGAAGTTCATCGAGCGCCGTCTCGATATCGACGAGTCGGTCCACGTTTACGGTGCCGTCGGCCGCGCACCCGCCGGCGAGTGGGGGCGCAATCGGGTCGACGCACTGGTGACTCGCGA
>JAQCNR010000447.1 GCA_028274925.1 Halovenus sp. | reverse complement strand
GGAATCGGCTTTCTGGATCAAGACCTCCAACAGCGAGTCTATCGGGAAACAAAGCGTGTCTTGAAGGAACTCAGCTCATCCCACGAGTCTCTGCTGGCTGGGAAGAAACCGGTCGGTATCACCGCTGGCGCAGTCTACTACGTCGGTCTCGAACTCCCATTCACCCTCCATCAGCAGACAGTCGCCCAGGGCGCGGAAGTCGCCGAGACGACAGTTCGGAAACGGTACACCGAGGTGGCGAAGGCAGAAGCGGTCAAGACGCTCGACATCACCCCTGAATCCGGGTTGAGTCATCCATTCGAGTCTACAACGTGCCAGCAGTGTGGCCGGCCGTTCTTCACGAACACCGGACTCGACCTCCACGGAACCGTCGACACCTTCAGCTGTACCGACTGATTTCGGAGGACCTGTCACATTCCTTCCGATCCCTTTCTCACGCAACAGCACCGGGCTACAGCGCGAACCTGTGGCGGCCTTTCGGCGCCGTGAGGACTGCGTCCGGATGACCAACACAAGCGACTCGATACCATCACCGCACCCGGGCAGCGGGCGGCGTGGGCGGCGATGCCGCCGCCCGCTGCGGGCTTGTGGGTGATAGCCCCGCAAGTGACCGACCTCCGTCGGTCAACTCCTCCGAACAGTGGGGGCGCTTCCTCAACCATGACAGACGACAATTCAGCGATGCCGAACCTGTCGACCCAGCAGCAGTCCTCCAGCACCACTACGACCACTAATCGGAACGGCCGCTCTCGGAAATCGTCATCAACGACTGGCCCTCGAAAGGCAACCAGCAGTAACGGCACGTCGATCTCGTTCGCCACGGCTGACAGCGTCCACGGGCAGAAGTTGCTCATCAAATTCGAATACGACGACCGCGTCGTGAGCAAGCTGAACGCTATCTCAGGGGACCACTACTGCTGGTTCCACAACGCAGAGGACCCGGACGGCATCTTCGAGAACCCGCCAGCAGAGAGTTGCTGGCACATCAACCACGACAGCGCCGCGCTGTCCGAACTCGAATCCACACTCGGCGTTCGCGTTCCCGACCGTCTCTGGCCGGCCGGCTCGGAGCGTCACACCGACCAGTCCGTCGAGTTGACGATCACAGAAAGCGGGAGTCGCTTCCGGGTCACGGGCGGGGCAGAAGCAGCACGAACGCGACTCTACGACGAACTCGCCTACCGGGTCGACAACTACCAGTTCACCAAGGCCTACAAGCAAGGCTACTGGGACGGGTACGAGCGGCTGTATGACCGTGAGACGGACACGGCACCGGTCGGACTGCTTCCGCGGGCGTTGAAGGCACTCGAAGACAGCGGCTTCACCGTCTCGGTCGAGGACCGCAGCTCCTTCAACAGCGATGAAATCGACACGGAGTGGCGGTTCGACGGCGAACTCCGTCCGTACCAGCACGAAGCTGTCTCGGCCCTCCGCGACCGAAATGGAGGGATTCTCGCCCTCCCAACCGGGACTGGCAAGACCGTCACCGGGCTCCGACTCATCCACGAAGTCGGCGAGCGGGCGCTCATCCTGGTCCACACCCGCGAACTCCTGTATCAGTGGGCCGACCGTATCGAGCAGACGCTGGGCGTCCGACCGGGCATCATCGGTGACGGCAACGGCCCTGACGAGGAGTTCTACGACGAAGGCCCCGTGACGGTGGCAACCCTCCAGACTCTCCTCAGTCGCGGGGTAGACAACCTCCTGTGCGACTACGGTATCGCCATCTTCGACGAGGCTCACAAGACCAGCGCCGGCGAAGAGATGCACAAACTCGCGCTCGAACTCGATGTCCCGATGCGTGTCGGCCTGACCGCGACGCCCTGGCGGCGCATCGACGGTGAGGAGATGAAAATCGAAGGCGCGGTCGGCGGCCTCACCTACAGCGCGAACGCCTCAGCGATGATCCAGTCGGGATATATCGCTAACCCCACGTTCGACGTCCTCGACGTCCACGAGGGAGACGGGCCGAATCCATCGATTCCACAGCCCAACGAAGACTACCAGTCGGCATTCCGACGGTGTATCGAATTGGACGCTGCTCGGAACAAGGCCATCGCCCGTGAAGCGGCCCGCCTCGCAGCGAACGGCCACCGCGTCCTCGTCAACGTGGACCGGGTCGCACAGGGGCGACTCATCGCCGGCTACCTCAACGACGAGATGTCGATGGACCCGCTCGAAGACGACGCTGTGAACGCGGACAAGCCGCAGCGTCGGGACCTCACACGGGATGCGCTCGTGAAGCATACCCCTATCGCAGAGACCGACGCCGCCTTCCTCGACAGCAACGTCCCCGACAACGAGCGAGAGGAACTGCTCGATGAGTTCACCGCCGGAGACCGGAACATCCTGATCAGCACGCTGGTCGAGGAAGGAGTCGACATCCCTGACATCTCGGCGATCATCCTCGCACACGGGTTGAAATCCAACATCGAGACCATCCAGACCATCGGGCGGGCACTCCGACCGAGTGGCGAGAAACAGCCCCGTATCGTCGATATTGCCGACCGCGGGAACTACTTCGAAGACGCCTACCGCGTCCGGCAGCAGACCATCGCCGAATACTACGACCTCAACGAACCGCTGGATACGGACACTGCTCCGGTCCAGGCCGTTCCAGACTCCGAAATCGACACCTCGACCGCCGCAACCGGTTCCCGAGGGAGTGACGCAACGCAGTCGGCTCCCAACTACAGCTCCACGCCATCGGCAGCAGACCCGCACGATAGCGACGAGGAGGACCCTTCCGACTCCGACGAGTCACCTGGCGAAGCCCTCCCGAATCTGGGCGACTCCGATGCAGACGCCACCGAAGGGGCAGCTGACCCGACGGATTCGGCCGACCTTCCCGACCTCCACTGATACCCCACGTCCACGAGCGGTGTTTGCGGGGCCGTCCCGGGGGGAGTCCCCGACACGGCCCCGCGCCCAGACCGCCGCTTCGACGTCGCCCCAGCAGTTTCTCAGCCAATGACAGACAATACCCCCTCCTCGAACCAGCGGGTCCGACCCCGAAACACAGAGAACAACGACGAACAGGCCGATACCACAAAAGCACGACACACCGGTCCACACTCCGTTGCTGACCATCCCCGAGACGAGGACGTTGCCGAGCAGACCGACGACAAGAACGACGAGTGTCCAGAGTGCGACGG
>JAQCNR010000442.1 GCA_028274925.1 Halovenus sp. | reverse complement strand
GTATGGATGACGCCGGAATCTACGCCCGCGAGTCGGCAGTCTTGGACCGATACATCCAACTCGGTATCGCACAGGGACGAGTCCTCACCGTCGAGTTTCCTCACACGCCCGACGACGAAGCCAAAGAGGGCCACGAACTGCTCGACCGTATCGAGGCCTATCTCCGGGGCAACGAAGACGATTTCGAGGATGTCGAGGTAGCGCTGACGATGGAAACCGACCAGCGCGACGTCCTCGAAAAAGTTCGAGAGATACCCTACGGCGACAGCGGCACCGTCCGGCAGGTTGCGCTGATGGTGCCCGGCCGCAGCGATAGCGATGACGACGACCTGCGAGCCATCCAAGACGCACTCGCGGCGAATCCTGCGCCGATATTCGTCCCAACCCACCGCGTAACTGATGGCCCCGACAGTCTGCCCTCCGACGTGGCTGCGAAACTGCGCGCGCTGGAAGGAATCTGACCGCTTGACATCCTCCTCCGCGTGAACGCGGAGGAATCCCGAGCGGTGGGAGTTTCAGGTGTGCAGTCCAACCGGCGGACTACCACACCTTTCGGGCGCGGGTAGTCCCACAGTCTCGGTGTGGTGGACTGCTGGCGTTAACGAGAACGAAGTTCTCGTTTGCACATCAGAAATCAAAGATTTCTGAGGACGGTGCCAAGCCGCCGTTACCCCTATCCTCAACCGTGTACGGCGTTCCTGTGTTGTTTTTGCCACGGGGACGCCGGCAAGCGTCAGCGGAGTCGGGGGTATCGTCTTACTCGCTTTCGGCAGTCGGCACGGGCACACTCTTCTGGAATGTACGTTCACCGACTGCCCTTTCGGATACTGTCGTCCGAGAGACTTCGTCTCTCGGGACCGCGAAAATCTTTGATTTTCGAACGACCTCGTTACGTGGGTGGACAGGCCACCTCCGAAGGACGGTTCGGAATCCGCTCCATTCCGATCGATTCCTACTCTTCGGTAAGGCGGCCTGTCAGTTAAACGCCACTGTAGAAAACTCGGGGCAGGCGTTTGAACGGTGGACTGTTAACACAAGTGACGGCGCGTATCCACGGCCTGAAGGCCGTGGTATTGCGCCTGTTCAGCGTATAACCGCCAGAATTACGACAGTTCTCGGCCTGCGACACGTGCCACCCGCTGGCCGCTTTCCATCGCACCCTGAATCGAAGACCATTCTGTGAACTCGCCAGCCAGATAGACCGGTCCATCGGGCGCGTCGACATCGGGCAGGCCCTCGGTGAATCCGGGTGGTTGCTCGAATTGCGCGAACGGAATCCAATGGGTTTCGAGCAGTTCCAATCCGGCGAAGTTGCGCGTGGGATACCACGACGCCAGCGTCTCCCGAACTTTCTCGGCAAGTTCCTCGTCGCTTTCTTCGGGCGTGCCGAGGAAGGTTGCGCTCAGCAGTTGCTCGCCGTCGGGGGCGTATTCCGGCGCGACTGCCGACAGCGGCGCAATCTGGTTCGGCCGGTCGTCGACAGTGTTGAGAACCAGTCGGCCGTCGGTTCCCAGCGCCTGGGCCTCCGGCAGCGAAAAATACTGTGTGACACAGCCCGCGCCATCGGTCGGAATCTGGCAGTCGGTCAGGTCTTCGGCGGCCTTGGGGTCCGTCGCGACAACTGCGCCGTCAGCGCTGACGGTCTCACCCTCGACCACACACGCGACACCGTCGCCAGTCTGTGTGAGCGAGTCGACAGAGCGGCCAGTCTCGATTGTTACACCGGCGTCGTGGGCAAACTCGGCGAGTTGCTCGGGAATCGCCTGCATCCCCGCACTCGGGACGACAATCTTGCCGGTCGAGAGCATCTTGAAGGTGTACTCGAAAACGAGTCGAGAGGTCGACAGTGAGCGGTCGAGCGTAATACCGCCGTAGAAGGGCGCGGCGAAGCGGTCACGGAAGCGCTCGGAAAAGCCCAGATCAACCAGTGCCGCGTCGATGCTCTCGTAATCGGCTGCGAGGATGTCCGCAATCGGCTTGCGACTCATTGCGAATCGGAGTCGCAGTGTGCGGAGTTTATCGCCGATGGTCACGTCGCGGTTGAGCAGCGACGGCAGCAGTGCCGTCGGGTCCCGAAGTGGGTCGGCGAGTGTCGAGCGCTCGCCGGGTTTGGCGAGAATCGCGCCCGGCCGGAACGCCCGCAGGTCCAGCGCGTCGAGGTCGAGTTCGTCCTGTACGGCAGGGTAGGCCGTAAAGAGCACCTGAAAGCCGCGGTCGAGCCTAAAGCCGTCGCGGTGCTCGGTGCGAACGCGGCCGCCGACAGTCTCGCGCTCCTCGAACACCGTTACATCGAGTCCGTCGGCCGCGAGATTGCGTGCAGCGACCAGTCCGGCGAGTCCGCCGCCGGCGACAATCACGTCGGTCATATCCAGGACGTGGTGGGCCACCAGTAAAACGGCTACGAGGGCGTCGCCGTTCCGAGGCGGGCAGAACAGACGGCAGGAATATGTGAGCGCAGTCCAACCCCACGGTATGCAACAGACTGATGGCTTCGACGGGATGCGATGTCTCGACTGCGGCGCGACGTTCGACGTCGACGGCCCACAGCGATGTCAGGAGTGTGGCGGCGCGCTTGAAGCGACCTACGACGAGACTGCCTTGGCCCAGGCACACGAGCAGATTTTCGACGGCAACCCGGCCGAACTTGTCGATTTTGCCACCGTTCTGCCCTTCACCGCGGACGCCATTCCGACTGTCGACGAGGGCGGCACGCCGGCAGTCGACTGTCCGACGGTGGCCGAGGAGAGCGGTGCTGGCTCGGTTGTTCTCAAAGACGAAGCCCGGAACGCAACTGGTGGAATCACAGACCGAGAGATGGCTGTCGCCGTCGCTGCAGCGGCGGAACACGGTGCCTCTGACGTTGCACTCCCGACGACGGGCAACGCCGGCCACTCCGCCGCCGCATACGCCGCACGCGCGGGACTGGAGTCGACCAGTTTCGTCCCCTCACGAGCAACCTTCGAGACGAAGGCGATGATCAACGTCCACGGCGGCGAGATGAACGTCGTTGGCGGCCGGTACGGCGACGCCGCCGAAGCCTTTGCCGACGCCAGCGAGGACGAAGACTGGTTCTCGCTCGCACCCTTTGGAACGCCATTCCGCCACGAAGGTGCGAAGACGTTGGCCTACGAACTCGTGGCCGACCACGGCGACGCGCCGGACGTGGTCGTCCATCCAACTGCCCACGGAACCGGCCTGCTCGGCCTCTCCAGGGGCTTCCGCGAACTCGCGGCGACGGACACAATCGAGGAGGTGCCGCGCCTGTATGCCGCCCAACCGGAGGGCTGTGCGCCAATCGTCGATGCCTTCGAGGGCGACGACGAGATTACGCCGGTCGAACATCCCGACACTATCGTCGGCTCACTGGAGATTCCCGACCCCGAGGGTGGGGAGTACGTGCTGGATGCGCTGGCTGAGAGCAACGGCGGCGCTGTCGCCGTCGAAGATAAGGAATTGCTCGAAGCGGGGACCTCGCTCGCACAGGACGGCGTTCCGGTCAGCGCGACTGGTGCAGCGGCCGTCGCCGGACTCCAGCAACTCGCGGAGGAACAGACCTTCGACGGCGAGAGTGTAGTGCTGGTCAATCCCGCCACCGCGAACCGCGAGGCTGACGTGCTCCGCAGTCACCTCATGAGCAAGGGTATCTGAGAACACGCCACTCAGTGTGCGTCTCTCGGCACGTAGATGTACGTCGCGTCGGCGTCACAGACCAGCGTTCCAGTCGGAAGGACAAGCAGACGACAGAGTTGTTCGAGGTCCGCGACAGACCCCGACGTGTTGAGCACGAGCACCGTTATGCCGACGTAGCCCAGGGAATTCGACGGAACGAGCAGAAACAACAGACCGACCAGTGTCAAGACCAGCACCGGTGCAGCCGTGATCCAGACACTTTCTTCTCTCGTGTGTATCTGTCCGGGCGCGGCGGTGTAGAGCCCACCGTTGGCGAAGCCGTACTCCACCTCGTAGCCGAAATACCGGTAGACAAGTCCGTGAATTCCTTCGTGACAGAGGGCAGTGAAAACGAGACCAGACAACACCATGAGCCAGAACGGGGCCTGAACGAGTTCCGCGTCTGCACCCGTGTCGAGCACCGCGAACAGAACAACCGAACCAGCTAGGGCCCCAGTCGTGAGGACAATACTGCCGAGCAAAAGTACGAGCGCCGATTGTCCCAGTGGCCGGGGCCTGCTGTAGCCTGGCGGCGGAGTTGGAATCCAGACTCCGCCGTTACTGCTCGGGGACTCTGTTGTCATCAACGGGTGAACACCCGACCGAAGACGGCGAAAAATTTGTGTTTTGGGTTCAGGATGCTGGCCGTCAACTGCTTAGCGACCGCCCTTGCGGCGACGATGGACGATACCCTGCATATTTGCGGCCGTCTCCGCGAAGTCACGGAGTTTCTCGCTAGTCTCGCCCTCGCCTAGTACCATCGGTTCGCCGTCGTCGCCACCCTCGCGGATAGCTGGGTCAAGCGGAATCTCACCGAGGAAGGGAAGTTGCACTTCGTCGGCGAGCGTTTGCCCGCCACCGCTGCCGAAGATGTCGTGTTGGCCGCCACAGTCTGGGCAGTGGAATGTGGACATGTTCTCGACGATGCCAAGTACTGGCGTCTCGTGTTCGCCGAACATCTCCAGCCCTTTGCGGGCGTCGTCAAGCGCCACGTCCTGCGGTGTCGTGACGATGACAGCCCCGGAAACGGGGACGCTCTGGAGCATCGTGAGCTGTGTGTCACCGGTCCCCGGCGGCAGGTCGACCACCATGTAGTCGAGATAGCCCCAGTCGACATCCTCCCACAGTTGCGTGAGGACCTTGTGGACCATCGGCCCACGCCAGATGACCGGGTCGTCCTCGCCGAGCAGGAAGTCCATACTCATCAGTTTCATCCCGTACTGTTCGGGCGGGATGATCTGTTCGTCCTCGGTGGCAGAGGGCCGCTCGTCGGTGTCGACCATTCGCGGGACGTTCGGACCGTACACGTCGGCGTCGAACAATCCT
This sequence comes from Halovenus sp., assembly GCA_028274925.1. Lineage (GTDB taxonomy): Archaea > Halobacteriota > Halobacteria > Halobacteriales > Haloarculaceae > Halovenus. The sequence continues at coordinate 14,417 of JAQCNR010000442.1, read as the reverse complement.
ACGCGTGCGCCTATGTCCGCGAGGCCGGCCGCGAGGTTCACCGCGACAGTACTCTTGCCGACGCCACCTTTGCCGGAGGCCACAGCAATGATATTCTGGACGTGTGGGAGGATTTCGTCCTCGGGGTCGAGTCCGCGGTCGACCGACGCCGACAGTTCGAGGTCGTACGAGAGGTCGGCGAGTGCCTCACGAGTGTCGTCGGCGATCTGGGTCTCACCGGGCGAAAACGGTGCACCGAGGGTGAGGTCAAGATAGATGACCTCCTCGTCGTGGTCGATGTCGATGCCGTTGATCAGATCAAGTGTGACGATATCCTCGCCGAGGTCGTGGTCGACGACCGTCGAGAGTCGTTCACGGATATCCTCCGCCGTGGGAGGGGTCGCTGTCATGGTTGTCTGTAGGCTACGGACGGACGAAAAGGGTTGTGTCCGACGGATTCGTCAGTCACCGCCGACTCTGCCCCCGCAGCCGTTTCACGAACTCCTCGAAGCGCATCGCAATCATCGTCTCGCCCTGATATTTCTCCAGATTCTCGGTGTCGGTTATCGTCGCCGTTACGATATTTCGATCTTCGTCGACAGTCGTGTTCAACAGATCCCACCAGCCAGTGGTGTCATTCCGGACCGCGACGCGCAGTTCGGATTCGTTTTCCGGAGCGATCTGACTCTGGTCGTAGTGGATGCGAATTTCCGCGCGTTCGACCGTATCGAACAGGAAATAGTACCTGGCGATGCTCCCGACCCGCACAGAGTTCAGCAGGTCGTTCCGGTAGATGGGATTCTCCGAGAGTTGCGGGCCGACGGTCGCTGGCGGGTCGAGTTCCTGTATCTCGGCGTCCACTTCCAGTTCGACGAGTCCACTCTCTCCCTCGGCACTGTAGTTGCGCGTCACCACGTCACCGGGACCGGGCTGTCTGGCGAAGGCCTTCGCGTCGGCCAGCCAGTCTGGGTCCTCGACGCTGGTCTGGCCCGGGTCGGTGTACCGCACTGTCTCGCGGACTCGTCTCGTTTGCCCCTCGCGACTGACCGTAACTGCGGTTGTCTCGTTGATGACGTAGCCCGAGGGTGTGACGACGACGACACCTCGATAGTCCTCGACGGTCGCCGTGCTTTGATTCTCGCTGACTCCGTCGGGTAGAGCGTTCAGGCCGTCTGCGACGTACACTGTTGCCTCCACGCCGTCGGTCGTTCGCGTTCCACGGCGCTCGAAACGGTCAGCGGCGGAGTCTAGCGCTGTCGACAGCCTCACCGCCTGTTCGGGATTGAGCGGCTGGGTCTGTTCCGGCCGAACGAACTGGTTTGGGCCGCTTCCGAAGCGCTTGTAGACGGTTCCGTTCGCCGTCTGGAATTCCTCCGATGAGTCCCCACCGAGTGGTTGTGTCGACTTGTAGGTCCGACCTGACTCGAAGTCGATACGCCATCGGGTCCGCTGGTCGAGTTCTCTCGTCTCGGTGCTGACCTGGACAGTCCGGGTCACCGTGACGTTGCCGGCAGACCGGAGATAGTCGGCGTGTGTCTCCGAGACAGCGGCCAGTTGCGCGGCGCTCTCATCGGCGTCCGTCGACTCGTTGTCGCTCGGCCCGTCGTCGCCGAGCGCAGACAGCCCGCTGCACCCTGCCAGCGAGACGAGCAGACAGCAGAGGGCGACTGCGGCCAGTGTTCGGTTCGGGGAGTGACCCACTCGCTCGCTCATATACTTTCTACGGCGGCGCATCGCCTATAAATGTTAGTCGATTACTACCGTGTGAGAAACCGGCCGTCAGGGGCCAAAGGGCAGAGAGCGCTGTATTGGAGGCGGGTTGTGGAGAGAGCCGGAGGCGGTATGTGAGCCAATCCCGGGACGGTCGGGGAATCGTGGTGTTTAAATAGGCCGCCATCAGAATACAGGATAGAATCGTGTAGGGGTGTCCGACCCCGAGTCCGTGTCAGCGGGCGAAAATAGATCCGAAATACAGCTACACGTGTCGTGGTAGCCAAGCGGCCCAAGGCGCATGGTTGCTAACCATGTGGCGTACTGCCTCCGGGGTTCGAATCCCCGCCACGACGTGTACTATCCACCATCCATGAGTGCAGAAGAACCCACAGACGCGGAGGAAGAAGACGAGGACATTCGTTACTTCGTCCGCATCGGTCAGGCCGACCTCGACGGCACCAAGTCAGTCGAGCAGTCGCTGACCGAACTCGACGGTATCGGTCGGCGATCAGCGCGTATTATCGCCGACAGATCAGGTATCGACCGCCGCGCAACCTTCGGTGCGCTCGAAGACGACGAAATCGAGACAATCAAAGATCTCGTCGAAGGTTTCGCAGACGAAGTTCCCGAGTGGCTTGCAAACCACCGTAACGACTTCTTCAGCGGCGAAACAACCCACGAAATCGGCAACGACCTCCAGCTTACCCAACGACAGGACATCAACCGCATGAAGATGATCGACTCCTACAAAGGAGTTCGACACAAACGCGGCCAGAAGGTCCGCGGTCAGCGGACGAAGTCCACCGGTCGTACCGAGGGGACCATCGGGGTCAACGTCGAAGCGATCAAAGAAGAGGCCGCCGAGGAAGCGGCCGCCGAGGAGGAGTAAGATGGCACTTGGACAGAATACGAAGTTCTACGAGACGCCGAATCATCCCTACCAGGGCGAGCGGATCTCCGAGGAGATGGGGCTGTCGGGGAAGTACGGCCTGAAGAACAAAGAAGAACTCTGGAAAGCCCAGTCGGAACTGCGACTGTTCCGCCGTGAGGCTCGCCGACTGATTGGCGAGGCTGGCGGTGACGCCGACGCTGCAGGTGTCGAAGGCGAAGAGTTCCTGACCCGACTGAAACGCATCGGCGTGCTCGGTGACGAAGATGGACTCAACGACGTGCTGGCGCTGGACGTGACGGATGTCCTCGAGCGACGACTCCAGACGGTCGTCTACCGGAAGGGTTACGCGAACACGCCAGAGCAGGCGCGACAGTTCATCTCCCACGGCCACATCACGGTCGACGGGAGTCAGGTCAGCATCCCCTCCTACAAGGTCGAGACCAGCGAGGAGGACACCGTCGAGTTCGACGAGAACTCGCCGCTGACAGACGAACTCCACCCAGAACGAGCGGAGGAACAATAAATGGCTGAAGAAGACAAATGGGGCATCGCCCACGTGCACGCATCGTTCAATAATACGATCATTACGATCACCGACCAGACCGGCGCTGAGACCATCGCGAAATCCAGCGGCGGGACGGTCGTCAAACAGAACCGTGACGAGGCCTCGCCGTACGCGGCGATGCAGATGGCCGAAACGGTCGCCGAGGACGTACAGGCACAGGGAATCGACGGAGTTCACGTCCGCGTTCGTGGTCCCGGTGGCAACCAGCAGACCAACCCCGGACCGGGTGCACAGGCGACGATTCGTGCACTCGCCCGAGCCGGCCTCGAGATTGGCCGTATCGAAGACGTGACCCCGATTCCGCACGACGGAACACGCGGACCGAAAAACGCTGGGTTCTAACATATGGAGGATTACGAGGTCCAGTTCGTCGACCGATCGGAGCGCGAGGCGCGCTTTGTCGTCCAGCCGATTACGCCGGCGTTTGCCAACGGCATTCGCCGGGCGATGATCGCAGACGTCCCAACCTTCAGCATCGACACCGTCCGGTTCATCGAGAACTCGAGCGTGATGTTCGACGAGCAGATCGGACTCCGACTGGGACTCGTGCCGCTGACGACCCCACCTGGGGAGTTCCAGATGGGTGAGGAAGTCACCCTCTCGCTCGATGTCGAGGGGCCGGAGACGGCCTATTCGGGCGACCTTGAGTCCAGCGACGGGATGGTCGGCGCTGCCGACGACAAGATTCCGATTATCGACCTGAAAGAGGACCAGCGCCTCGAACTTGAGGCCGACGCTGTTCTGGACGTTGGCAAGGAACACGCCAAACATCAGGGTGGCGTCGCGGTCTCGTACCGCCATCTCCAGCAGGTCGAAGTCGTCGGCGACGCCGGCGAATTCGACGACGATGACCCACAGATTCTGCGTGGCGTCATCGAAGAACAGGCTGCCGAGGACGCCGTCGAGACCGGTGGCTACGAGCCAGAAGACGGCCAACTGGTCCCGACGGAAGCGTTCGACAACGACCTGACCAACCGGTATCCCGGCAAGGAACTGGAAGTGACGGATGTCGATGGCGCGTTCGTCTTCGATGTCGAGACGGATGGCTCGTTCAGCGTCGACGAACTGGTCGTCGAGGCAGTTGGAACCATCGAGGACCGTGCGGCAGAACTCAAAGAGTCAGTGCAACTATGACAGGGCACACCTCCCAGACCCGGTTGTCCGTGTCGCTGGAGAGCGGCGACACCGGCCAAACCGAAAGCGGTTTGGGGGGACGCCCACCAGCTACAGACACGTGCAGGGATAGCCAAGTCTGGCCAACGGCGCAGCGTTCAGGGCGCTGTCCCGTAGGGGTCCGCAGGTTCAAATCCTGCTCCCTGCATTTTTCAGGAGGTAGGTCATGAGCAAGACGAACCCGAGACTAAACAGTCTCATCGCCGATCTGAAGTCGGCTGCCCGAAACTCCGAGGGCGACGTCTGGAGTGACGTCGCCGACCGGCTGGAGAAACCCCGGCGCACCCACGCCGAAGTCAACCTGGGCCGCATCGAGCGGTACGCACAGGATGGCGAGACAGTCGTGGTGCCCGGGAAGGTTCTCGGCAGCGGTGTCCTGCAGAAGGAGGTCACCGTCGCCGCCGTGGACTTTTCGGGAACAGCAGAGACGAAGATCGACCAGGTTGGCGATACCATGAAACTCGAAACGGCACTCGAACAACACGAAGATGGATCGAACGTCCGGGTGATCCGATGAGCGTTAGCGCAATTGAGGCCGACGTCATCGTGGATGCACGCGACTGCATCCTCGGCCGCGTCGCCTCACACGTCGCGCAACGCGCACTCGACGGCGAGAGCGTCGCCGTCGTCAACGCAGAGCGCGCGGTGATCACCGGTCGAGAAGAGCAGATTCTCGAAAAATTCGAGAAGCGGCGAGAGATTGGCTCGGACCGCGGGCCAGCGTATCCAAAACAGCCCGACCGCATCTTCAAGCGGTCGATTCGCGGGATGGTTCCGCACAAGAAGCCACGCGGGATCGAGGCACTCTCGAACGTTCGCGTCTACCTCGGTAATCCGTACGACGAGGACGGAGAGATTCTCGACGGCACCTCGCTGGACCGACTCTCGAACATCAAATTCGTCTCCCTCGGGGAGATCAGCGATTATCTCGGAGCAAACGTCACATGGTAACGAACACATCAGGCAAAAAGAAGACGGCAATCGCGCGGGCGACGATCCGCGACGGCTCGGGGAAAGTGCGAATCGACTCCAAGCCAGTCGAACTCGTCGACCCAGAGATGGCACAGCTGAAAATTCTGGAGCCGTTCCGCATCACCGACGGTGACCTCCGTGCAGACATCGATATCGATGTCAGCATCGAGGGTGGTGGCGTAATGGGGCAGGCTGACGCCGCCCGGACAGCCATCGCGCGAGGACTGGTCCAGCACACGAACGACGCAGAACTGCGAGACGCCTACATGGAGTTCGACCGGTCGCTGCTGGTCAACGACGTTCGCCAGAGCGAGGCGAAAAAGTGGGGCGGTCCGGGTGCCCGGGCGCGCTACCAGAAATCCTATCGGTGATCATCTATGATGGTACCAGTCCGGTGTTTCACGTGCGGTAACGTCGTCGCCGAACAGTGGGAGGAGTTCAAACATCGGACCCGTGAGGCCGACGAGCCAGAAGACCCGGCCAAGGTGCTCGACGAACTCGGCGTCGAACGGCACTGCTGCCGGCGTATGCTCGTCTCTCACAAAGACCTCGTCGATATCGTCGCTCCGTATCAATAATGCCACGGACAGACAACCGCTACGAACGGGCGCGAATCATCGGTGCGCGAGCACTGCAGGTAGCCTACGGTGCGCCAGTGTTGATCGACACCGAGCAGACCGAGCCAATCCTGATCGCGGCCGAGGAGTACGACTCCGGTGTGCTCCCGTTCACTGTGCGGCGAGGTGACGGGTCGTGACGCTGATCACCGAGGTCGGGTTGCGACGCGTACTCGACTCTCGGGGCAATCCCACCGTCGAAGCCGACGTGTACACCGACGACGGCGGGTTTGGTCGCGCAAAGGCACCGTCTGGTGCGAGTACGGGCGAACACGAGGCCATCGAACTCCCAGTGAGTGAGGCCATCGCCAGCGCTCGCGAGCAGGCCGTCCCGCGACTCGTCGGTGAGGTGTATGCCGGCGACCAGCGCTCGGTCGACGCTGCGCTGCACGCCGCCGATGGGACCGACGACTTCTCGGAAATCGGCGCCAACAGCGCAGTTGCGATATCGATGGCCGCGGCGAAGGCCGCCGCAGACGTGCTGGGTGCACCACTCTTTCAGCATCTCGGTGGCACCTTCCGGGGCGACGAGTTGCCAACACCGCTTGGCAACGTCGTCGGCGGCGGTGAACACGCCGCAGACGCAACGGACATTCAGGAGTTTCTCGTTGCGCCGGTCGGCGCGCCATCGGTCGAGGACGCAGTGTTCGCAAACGCGGCCGCACACGCAGCCGTGGCGGACATTCTCGACGAGCGTGGCCACGCCTGCGGCAAGGGTGACGAGGGTGCATGGGCACCGTCAATCACCGATGAAGAAGCCTTCGAGGTCGTCGAGCAGGCTGTCGACGCCGTCGAGGACGAAGTTGGCTTCGAGATGCGCTTCGGGCTCGATGTTGCTGCCGCAGAGATGTACGACGACGGCGTCTACCACTACAGCGACGGAACGCGAACCCCCGAGGAACAGATCGACTACATCGCGGGGCTCATCGACGAGTACAATCTCGTCTACGTGGAGGACCCACTGGACGAGGAGGAGTACGAAGGCTTCGCGACACTCACCGATAGAATCAGCACAGGTACGCTGGTCTGTGGTGACGACCTGTTCGTCACGAACGTTGCCCGACTACAGGAGGGTATCGAGCAGGGTGCAGCAAACAGCATCCTGATCAAGCCCAACCAGATCGGCACGCTTTCCGACACTGTGGACGCCATCGAGTTGGCGACCGAGAACGGCTACGACGCAGTTGTCTCCCACCGCAGCGGCGAGACGGAGGATACGACAATCGCACACCTGGCCACGGCGACGAGTGCCCCGTTCATCAAGACAGGGGCAGTCGGTGGCGAGCGAACAGCAAAACTGAACGAACTAATCAGAATCGAACACAACGCATGAGCGGAAACGATAACGAAGGTCTCGACGCAACCGAGTCGGATGTCGACCCTGCCGACGACACGGTCACAGCCGACGAGGACGCCGAGACAGCCGAGCACGAACAGCCCGCTGAGGTCGAGGAGGCCGAGGCAGAAACAGACGGTCCCGAACTCGACGAGGACGTCATGTCCGACGAGGAGGCCGACCTGCTGATCTCTGTCGAGGATTACCTCGGCGCTGGTGTCCACATCGGAACCCAGCAGAACACCAACGACATGCAGCGGTTCATCCACCGCGTCCGCACGGACGGCCTGTACGTGCTGGACGTGTCGATGACCGACAGCCGCATCCGAACGGCGGCGGACTTCCTCTCCAACTACGAGCCAGAGCAGATTCTCGTCGCCTCGTCGCGACAGTACGGTCGCTTCCCCGCAGAGAAATTCGCCGACGCTGTTGGCGCACGCGCCCGGACGGGCCGATTCATCCCGGGCACGCTGACGAACCCCAAATACGAAGGCTACATCGAGCCAGATGTCATCGTCGTCACTGACCCGATTGGTGACTCACAGGCCGTCAAAGAGGCGATCACTGTTGGCATTCCCGTCATCGCAATGTGCGACTCCAACAACACGACCAGCAACGTCGACCTGGTCGTGCCAACGAACAACAAGGGTCGAAAAGCGCTGTCGGTCGTCTACTGGCTGCTGGCCAACGAGACGCTCGACCGCCGCGGTGCCGAGCCAACCTACGGCCTCGACGACTTCGAGAGCGACATCTAACGCCGAGTTACTTTCTGATTATCGCCACAACAGACCCCGGTAACCGCAGGTTTCAGACGCAACAGAGCCGGAGTCGTTCGATATCTGTTTTGATATTCGCAGGAATGAGTTAAGTACGACGCACAGAGAGTGCCTAGCGATGGAAGACCGGCACACAGGGGGCGAAACTGCAACCGCCTATGTGCCGCTGGAGACGATTCTCGAGAGTATTCCCGACCCGGTGTTGCTCGTCGATGAGACCCACCAGATAACAGCGGTCAACGACGCAGCCGGAGAGCTGTTCGATTGCCGGACAGAGGCGCTTGTCGGGTCTCAGTGGCAGAAGTGTTGTCCGGCGACCGACCGTGAGGCGTTTCTGGGGCTGCTCGAAGAGACGACCGATGGACGCCTCGACCGGTTCGCAGACGGCGCACCGATCAGAATCGAGACGCTGGCCGGCGAACGGCGACCGGTAGAAATTACCGTCGAGCGAATTTACGATGGCGGCGACTCCTTTCTGTTCTGTCAGTGTCGGGAGATTACCGAACAGATCGAGCGCGAACAGACGCTCCGGGCAACGATTGCCCGACTGGAGGCGCTGTTCGAGGCTTCACCGGTTCCGATGATGCTGCTCGGCGCCGACGGAACCATCGAGCGCTGGAACCGTGCGGCGTCCACAACGTTTGGCTGGGAGAGCGCAACCGTGACCGGCGAGCAGTATCCGCTGTTCACTGACGCTGAGCCACGGGAGACGTTCATGCAGCGAGTGCTCGACGGCGAGCGTATCGTCGGGTTAGAGACGACCCATCAGGGGCGGGATGGCTCACTCGTCGAGGTGGAACTGTATGCCCACCCGCTCACCGAGGGCGGCGAGGTGAGTTCGATTATCGTCTCCGCAATCGACATTACCGAACTGAAACAGCGCGAACAGCACCTCGGCGTCCTCCACCGAATTATGCGACACACGCTGCGGAACAAACTGAACGTGATCTATGCGGTGGGCGAGGAGGTAGTCGACGACGAGGCGAGCGACCAGCCAGCGTTCTCGGGCCGACTGATCGACGCAACCGAGGAACTTATTCAGCTCAGCGACCAGGCCGAGCGGATCAACAGTGACCTTCGTCGCGTCGAGTCGCCCGCACCGGTCGCACTCGACGCACTCCTTGCAGGCGTTGACGACCGGGTTGGCGAACAACACGACGGAGCGTCGGTCGAACTAACTGCCGAAATTCCGCCTGTGCCGGTGCCAGATATCGCACGGCGAATCGTCGAACAACTCGTCGACCACGCCATCGAGAACGTCGACAGCGCAACACCTGTCGTTGAGGTCGACGTTGCGGTCGAACGCCGGATTGTCATCTCCGTCACCAGCGAGCGTGAGGAACTAACCGAGGGTGAGCGTGGATTCCTCCAGCGGGACGAATCGGCGGCACTGCTGCACAGCAGTCGGATGAATCTCGCGCACGCCGAAATTCTGGCGAGCGAACTCGGCGGCCAACTGTCGGCGACAGAACAGAACAACCAGACCACGGTCAGCGTCGAACTGCCGCGGCTGGACCCAGAACTGAACTGAGTCTACCCCTGTCCGTTGATCGGCGGACGTGTTCCGAGTGTCACGGTGACAGTCTTGGGTTCGCCGCCGCGGATAACCTCGATATCGATGGTATCGCCGGGTGTCGTCTCCAGGGCCAGATATGCTGCCAGTCGCTCGCGGTTCTGAATCGTCCACTCACCCATCCGGACGATAAGGTCACCACCGACGCCAACCTCTCGCCCACGGACTGTGGTTGTCGTCTGTGAACCCCGCAATTTCCCGTTGCTTGGCCCACTGGGAAGCACCTGGTTCACGTAGACGCCGAACGTGTAGTTGCCGAAGTCGTTGGCTTCGATGACGGCCGGCGAGACATCCGACAGGCCGATGCCCAAATAGGAGTGGTCGTAGCTGCCTGTCTCGATGAGGGCTGGAATCACTCGCTCAGTCAACGCCGCCGAGATGGCGAACCCAACGTTGTCGCCCTGCGTGGCGTTGACGACGCCGACGACCACGCCATCCAGCGTAATCAGCGGCCCGCCGCTGTTGCCGGGGTTGACCGCAGCGTCTGTCTGGATGCCGTCAGGCGTCGAGAACGGACTGTTTGGAATGGCGATGGTTCGGTTCCGTCCGCTGATGATTCCCGTCGTGAACGACCCAGAGAGTCCGAAGGGGTTGCCCAGCGCTGCGACCTGCGTGCCGACCGGGTAGGACCGGTCAGCAAGGTCCAGCGCTGTTGCCGAATCGGGGAGCGTACTCGCTTCCAGCACGGCGAGGTCGCTGTGAACATCCGAGCCGACCAGCTCAGCTTCTAGCCAGCCAGACTCGCGAAACCGCAGGTAATAGTCGGTTGCGCCACGAACGACGTGGTTGTTCGTGACGAGATAGGAGTCGTCGTAGACCCAGGCTGTGCCGCCAGAGGCCCCGTCAGTGCTTGCGGCCTGGACGGCCGCCACGGAGTCGATGGTCTCCTGATACACTTCGCCGAGCCGTGAATTTGCCGGGGACTGCTCGCGCGTCTCGGGGGCGACCGGGTCCTCGGGAAAGCCAGACCCCTCCTCGACAGGGCTGGCCTGTGGTGGATTCAATGTACAGCCAGCCAGCAGCGAGGAGAGGGCGAACCCGGACGCCGTCAGAAACGCACGTCGTGAGTGGGGCTTGTCGGGCATACCCGTGATTTGGCCGGGACGGAAATAAAGGCCCGGTGGCTGGGGCGACGCTGACAAGACCGAACCTGAACAGCACAGGTTCGCCGGTTGGCCTACATATAAGTATCTGGTAATCGACATACGATATGCAATGGAACTCACTTGGTACGGTCACTCGACATGGAGCGTCGAACTTGGGGACACATCGCTGCTTATCGACCCGTTTTTCGACAACCCGAAGACTGATACCTCGCCGTCGGACCTCGACCCTGACCACGTCCTCCTGACGCACGGACACGCCGACCACATCGCACACGTCGGCGAGTTCGGGGACGCCACGGTAGCGACGACGCCAGAGTTGGCTGGCTACGTGGCCGACGAGTACGGCATCGACGAGGACAACACCATCGGCTTCAACATGGGCGGCACCATCGAACTCGGCGACGCCTTCGTGACGATGGTTCGGGCCGACCACACGAACGGCCTCGACACCGGCTACGAGAACAGCGGCGGGATGCCCGCTGGGTTCGTCATCTCAGATACGAACCCGACGAAAGTCGCCGACGAAGAATCAGAGACCTTCTATCACGCCGGCGATACGGCGCTGATGTCCGAGATGAAAGACGTCATCGGACCATACCTCGAACCGGACGTGGCGGCACTGCCTGCCGGTGACCACTTCACCATGGGGCCGCTGCAGGCCGCAATCGCCGCTGACTTCCTCGACGTCGAGTACGCGCTGCCGATGCACTACGACTCGTTCCCGCCAATCGAAATCGACACCGACGATTTCGTCCGGGCTGTCAACGGCAACGCGCCGGGCACCGAAGCTGTCGTGCTCGACGGCGACGAAACCTTCGAGTACTGAGCGACTGCACCGGCGGGCCGAAGGCGGCAGTTTCATTTTCCGAGAGCGAGTGACTCCGCTGTGAGCGACGAGACTGACCTCGTGAGTGAGTTCGATGGCGCCATCACAGGGGCAGTGCAGATGGCAGACCTCGCCGACCGACTTCGGGCGGCTGATTCCGAGACGCTGAAGGCCTGTTCCGACCGCCTGCGAAGCGCCGAGGCTGTCGATTTCGCAGCCGCTGGCCCCGCCATCGGGGCGGTACTGGCTGCCGAGGACCGGGCCGTGCGGCTGACCGCGGCCAAGGCTCTCGCTAACGGGGCGGCGGCCGACCCTGAGGCCGTCGTCCCACTCGCAGCCCCACTCCGCGAGCGACTCGACGACGACTTCTACTTCGTCCGCGGCCGGGCCGCCGAAGCCATCGGCCACGTTGCACTCGCCGACGCGGAGGCCATCGAGACGACGACGGTGCTGGCACGACTGCTGAACGCCCTCTCGCTGGACCGGGCCGAAACCCGCCACCACGTCGCCGGCGCGCTCGCTCGAATCGCGCTGGCCGACCCGCGGTCGGTGCGGGTGCTCACCGCGGACCTCGCCGACCATCTCACGGACGACGAGACACCCGTCCGATATCACCTGACGACGGCGCTGGTCGCCGTTGCGGCCGAGCATCCCGGACACTGTCAGTCCGTCACCGACGCCATCGCCGACCGACTCGACGACGACTGCTCGCACGTTCGCGGACGGGCCGCGGAAGCGCTCGGTCTCATCGGGACTGGCGACGAGTACGCCGACGCGCTCGAGGCCTGCAGTGGTGACGACCCCTTCGTGGCCGAGCGCGTTCGCTTCGCGCTGCAGACTCCGACCGACCCGCCCGACGGCATCGGTGACTCCGGGGCCATCGCCGACGCGACGCCCGACATCGTCGAGGCTATTACGTCTCCAGACGGCGAGGGCTGCCCGCACTGTGGCGAGCCGCTGGCCGACAGGCCAGCGCCGTTCTGTCCGGCCTGTGGCGCACCGCTGCAGCCCTGAGTCTCGGGGTTGTCTGCTGGTTGTCGTATCGACTGGAGTTCGAAAGCAATTTGTTGATTTAGGGTTGCCTAAAACCATGGGGCGAGACTCAGCCGCTACGCGACGACAGTCTGCGAAGGCAGCAACTGGCCTGTGGGCCGGTGGTGACTGAGATGGCCGGAGAGACCGCACCGAGCGAGGGAGCGACCACCACGGAGAGCCGGTTCGCGTGGCTGGACCGCTCGTTGCTGTCGGTTATGTTCGGCAGCATCCTCGTGGTTGCCGGAGCGGGACTCGTGCAGGTCCGGTACGGCAGCTACGACATGACCTTCGCCGAGGCGTTCTGGGCCGTCTTCAACCCCGACGTCGTCTTCGACGCCAACGCGTGGGCGAACTTCATTCTCGGCGGTGTCGTCGACACCAGCGCACTGCTGAACCCGACCCAGTGGGACGCGATCATCGTCGAGTCGGAACTGCCCGAGATGAGCACCGAGAGCCTCATCATCTGGAACATCCGCCTCCCGCGAGTGCTCGTCGCCGTGCTCGTCGGGATGAATCTCGCCGTCTCCGGGGCAATCTTTCAGGCAGTGACGCGCAACGAACTCGCCAGTCCGTTCATCCTCGGCGTCTCCTCGGGTGCCGGACTGATGATTCTGCTGACGCTCGTCGTCTTTTCGGGGCTGGCGGTCTTTCTGCCGCTTATCGCGGCCGTCGGCGGCGGGGTTGCGTTTCTCATCGTCTACGCGATTGCGTGGCAGAACGGCACCTCACCGATTCGGTTGGTGCTCGCGGGCGTCATCGTCAGCACCGTCTTCAGCAGCCTCCAGACCGCCCTCTTCTTCTTCGCGAGTGATATCGGGGTCGTCCAGTCGGCAATTGCCTGGACCACTGGCTCGCTGACCGGCGCGGACTGGGAGCAGGTGCGGATGGCACTGCCCTGGACCGTCCTGACGATGTGTCTGGCAGTGGCGAGTGCCCGTCAGTTGAACGTGCTCCTGCTCGGCGAACAGACCGTGAGTTCGCTCGGGATGAACGTCGAACGTGTCAGGTTCGCGCTGTCTGGCGTGGCCGTGCTCGCGGCCGCGGCGAGTATCGCAGTCGCCGGTATCGTCGGTTTCGTGGGCCTCATCGTCCCGCACATGGTCCGCAACATCGTCGGCAGCGATTACAAGCAGCTGATTATCGGCTGTGTGTTCGCTGGACCGGCGCTGCTGGTGCTGGCTGATGTGGGGGCCAGGCTGGGACTGCAACTGCTGGTCGGGTCGGCCGCACAGATGCCCGTCGGCATCGTGACGGGGCTCATCGGCGGCCCCTATTTCCTCTACCTGATGCGCAAACAGGAGAATATGGGTGAGATATGATGGCTGGCGAACAGACGACTGGCCCACAGCTAAACGGCGACAGTCCATCCGACTCGGGAGCGACAGACGCCAAGCGGGGCGGCAGCGGTGGCAGTACCGTATCGGGAGACGACCTCGTGTTGTCGTATCCGAGTGGCGACGGTCCGGTCGTCGACGGCGAGTCGATTCGGGCAGCACCCGGAGCCGTGACGGCACTGGTCGGCCCGAACGGGTCGGGTAAGAGTACGTTGTTGAAGGGCCTCGCCGACCAGCTTGCACCCGACGCTGGCTCCGTGTGTGTCGACGGGCAGGAAATCCAGTCTCTCGAGAGCAAAGAGCTAGGTCAGAAACTGGGGCTGCTCTCTCAGGAGAGTGTCTCTCCGGAGAGCATTACGGTGGAGAAACTCGTCTATCACGGGCGCTACCCCCACCGCGGCTTCTTCGAGAGCGTCGCCGAGGATGACCGCCGAGCCGTCGACAACGCAATCGACCTCACGGGCTGTGACCACCTGCGACACCGGGAGGTCGGAAGTCTGAGCGGCGGTCAGAAGCAACT
>JAQCNR010000441.1 GCA_028274925.1 Halovenus sp. | reverse complement strand
ACCGGTTCGAGGTTGCCTGACTCGGTTCTGCCCCCACGGTTTAGTTATATACTGGGTATTAAACCTATCCATGGGCAGTAAAAGTATCCAGATCAGTGCCACACTCGAACTGTCAGTGCCCTTCCACTGGCCTCTTCAGTCACAGTTTCTCCGCTCATCGGTCCACAACTGAAGTCGTGAGTTTGTCCGCGGACTCCCGATCTGCCTCCGACGTGGAGGAGGCGGTGCACTCGCCAGTCCCGTTCAGCGTCCCGGACTTGAGGGCGAGATGACCGTCGCCCAACTCATCGGGACGTTTGCCCGATGATAAAGTTAGCAATTTGGAGCCAATGTTCTTGGCCATGTTGTAGTCACCGTCGATTGAATATCCACAGTCGTTGCACTCGAACCAGCCATCGGCATTATTGGCCGGCGCGTGCTGCGCAACACTCGCTGAAACCACCCATGGGTCACCGACCAGAAGATCCCGAGTATTCGCGCCCGGCCCGCTCTACGCGTCTGCGATGTTCGACATCGATGTCGGACTGACGAGCAGATTCGAGTTGTGAGTTGATGAGGCGGTTCTGTTGGTCCCCCCACTCGTCTGAATCGTGCGTTTTGATGAATTCGACCCACCGCTTGATACTGCTGATGCGCTGCTGACGATTCCGTTCGTGCTTCGCCTCGAGATTCTCATGCCTGTTTGAGTCGCTCATAGTCTCCCTCGACGCCGAGGTTCGTAACCCAACGTTCGAGCGCAGGGATTCTAAGACTTTCCTCGAACAGCGAGTAGAGGTGGAGGGCGTCCTCGAAATCCTTCGGAGTACCCAGATATGATTCGTTTCATTGTTTGTATCTCCAGCGGCTGTTTCGTCCTTCACTCTGAACAACAAACCAGTACTAGCAGTACTACTATAGGTCCTCGACATACGAACGCCGCGCCTCGCGACGCTCCGACTCCATGTTGACATCCTCCCACCCCTGAAGGGGTGGGATTCCTCCGATGAGGATATTGATTATGCCGTCCCCACGGAGGCAAGTTTCCTGTCGCCAGTACTCCGGTTTGTGCGCTCCTCGTTGGGACTCGCCCTCTCGGGAGAGTGTGATATCTCCGACCAGGTGTGGTCGTCCCACGTGAGGCGCACGGGCCGTGCCATCGACCCGACTGCTGTTTCGCCGGCCTGCTGTTCGAGAAACGTCCGCGACGCGTCGAGGTCGGCGTGGCCTTCATAGCCACACGGACAGCGGAACACGTCGCCGTTCCGTTCTGTATCGTCTCGCTCGCCACACTCCGGGCACTCCGCAGTCGTGTAGGCCTCCGGCTACACTTTGACCGTGATACCATACTCCTCGGCGGTCGTGGCGAGCCGGTCGATGAACGAGCGATACGCCCAGAATTGGTGCGTCTTCTCGTTCACCGCTGCCAACCAGTGTTTCGAGAGAATGTCGGTGAGGTCGCCCACGTACACGGTGGCAACGCCCTCGTCGTACAGTCGCTCCATCAGGTCGCGGACGAGCGCGCCCTGTGCGTGGTCACGTCGTCGTGTTCGCGTGCGGTACAGCCGTCGAATCCGGCGACTGCTATACCGCCCCTCGCGGAGTTTGGATTGCAGGCGAGCAATCTCTTCGGTCGTCTCGCGAAAGCGGGCAAACAGGTCGCGCCCCTCGTAGCAGTACTGCTGGCCGGTCATGGTGGTACAGGCAACGAGGTTGTTTACGCCCACGTCCAGGGCAGCCGATTCCTCGGCTAGTGGTGAATCCCGTCGAGAATCAGGCACCGTGACAGGCTGAAAGGCCCTGAACGTGTCGTCGGTTTCGTCGTACTGTATCTCCAACCGCCCCTGGTTGCCATCCCATTTCGGAGCGCCGCAAACTTCCAGCCGCAGACGGTCGTGGTAGCCAAGGCCGTACTCGTCTTTCAGATCTTGCCCGACCGGGATTTCCACTCGCGACCGCTCGCCCGTTTCCAGCGTGTATTGGTCGTTGCGGATGAACGTGCGGAGCTCTCTGCCGTCGTCTTCGTTGCCCCAGTAGCCCGGCGGCGAAGTGTCTTCGTCTTGTTCGCGGGCGGAGAAAAACGACTGCCACGCTGACGTGTTCTTCCGAATCACCTGCTGTGCCGTGGCGGAGCCGAGGACGCCGACGTATTGCTTGCGGTAGTTGGCGGTATCCCACACCGACTCGCCATCGAAGAGTTGCTGGCGGCGCTCGTAGTTCAGCTCGTTCCAGAGGCTGGCGGAGGCGTCCAAGGCCCTGCGAAGCAGTTGCTCATCCTCCTCGGAAAGCGGGCGCACCGCGAACGTCTTGGTTCGCCTCACGACGATATCTATTTACATCTTAAAGTCCAAAAGACTATTAGTCTATGCGTCCAAATATAGATATCACGCATACGTTGCATGGCCAAATCAAAGACTACGCCGAGGATGAAGAGATGGAGTTGTCCGAGGCGTACTCCGAACTGCCTGAGCAAGGGCTTGAAACCGTGGAAAATCCAGACGAGTCCCATCGTATGGACTGATGGGCCTTGCTGTCGCTCGCACTCATTCCTGAAGAGGTCAATTTCCGCCCCTTAAATGTCATTTTCCCCGCCTGATATGAGAAACAGTCCTCGGCAGAAAACTGGTATCTGATAAAATATGTTTCTCATTAAGCTATCATAAACAACTATGCCCGAAGACGAAGACGCGCCTCCCGGCGACCTGTTCACGGGTATCGACGATGTCAGAGACGACGACAGCGATAGTGAGCCGCTGCTCACGCCCGAGGATCGACCACGGGGTATCCTCTCCCCAACCGACCGGGACTATCTCTGTGGACTCAAGGAGTACGCCCAGCCACAGACGGACGCGAACAGACGCCAGGATATCCGCGAACGGGTGGTCAACGGGCTCAAGGATTTCGTGTTACTGAGTCCGTTTCTAGACCCGGACGAGCGGGCGAAGGTGTTCGAGGAGCTTGGTCCGGACGAGACCGACGACGTGCTCGCGGCGATGACTGCCTTCGCCTATCTCGGAGTTGAGGGGGATCGCCCCCGGCTCGAACGGTGTATCGAGCACGGCGTCCTCCAGGGGGCGAACGTCAACAGAGTCTTTCAGTCTGGCGGCTGGGCGACCGACGCAGATGTCTCGATTTCGGTCGAGTACGATCCCGATGTCGAGGAGCTGTCTCGGCGTCTCGAGAACGGCAAGGAGCTAACTGATGCCGAAATCGGGACGCTCGTCCGTGCCGGGAAAATTGGTGCGGAGGACATCGAAGAATTGGCCGAGTCACCCAGGGACTTCCCAGGCGTTTTTGCTGGGAGGGGCTCCGAATCTCGGGAGTGACCCGCTACTGGATTGAAGTCGACTCCTCGTAGTCGCACTGGTCGCAGACGATCCTGTTGGGGTCAATGACCCCGCCGGTCAGGGTAATGTGGCCGCCGGGACAGTTGGGGCACGGCTGTTCCTCTTCGAGCACGGCTGTCCGGAGCCGCGCGACGTGGCGCTCCGTTTCCGTGACCCGACCATTGAGGTCGGGGACTGCCCCTTCTAATTGGTCGGTTCGTGCGTCCACGTCCTCGATGGTTCCCTCGATATCCTGAAGGGCAGCCAAACGCTCCCGAATGGCTGCGAGTTCTTTGTATTGGTCTTGGATTTCCGAAGGTTGGTTGTTGACCTGGTCAGCGAGAGTATTGACCTCGGATTGGAGGTTCTCGATAGCTGCGCGTTGTTCAGAGATGACTTCCTGTTGTTTTTCGACGAGTGCCCGGAGGTCGTCGACGGTTTCCCGCGTTGCCTGTAGTGCGGTCGCGTTCGCCTCCGTTGCGGAGGTCGAAGTGTGTTTAGGTTGGTCGGTGTCGGACTCCCATGCGAGCGATATCGTTTGCTCGTGGTTGGTCGAATCTTCGCCCTTCTGGTCGGCCCCGTCGTCATCGTCGCCGGGCTTGACGAACTTCATCTTTCGACGCTCATGACGATGGGTTCCTCACACCAGGGACACTGCGTCTCTTCTCGCTGGCTCTTCCGGTAGAACTCGAGGACTCGTCTGACGAATTCCGCCCGGCTGATTCTGAGTTGGCGGGCCTCGTCTTCGATAAACTCGCTCATGGCATCATCAACTTTGGTGGAGACGTGCCTTGTTTTGCCGCCGACTGAGGGAGGCCTCAGACGCTCTCACAGGAAGATTCCGTCAAGCTAACCCGGAAATGGACGCCGTCTGGCGATATGGCATCGCTCAGACGGCTTGCCCGGATGTGTCGAAAGCTCAGTACCTCACAAAGCGTCCTCGGCTAACTGCTGCTGAAGCGTGAGTTCTGTGGCGAAGCGAATCTACTGCTAGTTCTCAGGAAGCAATCACAGGTGAACCACCGGGGGCTGTCGCGGTCGGCGGCGCTCAGCCGCCGA
>JAQCNR010000302.1 GCA_028274925.1 Halovenus sp. | reverse complement strand
ATAATTACCTCGCTGAGCTGACGAAGGGTTCGGAGCGTTTCGAGATCGACCGACTGGAGCGTTCCATCGAGCATATTAGGTTCCTTCTACGAACTGCGTGAAGCGGTCGGCCATCCGTTCCCGACGTGAGACCGTAATCTCGAAGCCGTCCTCACTGAGATCGAGTTCGATGCCGTCGAGTTCCGTCCGATAGAGCTCGTAATTCTTCCCATCGGTGACCGGCTGGATATCCGCACTGACCAAGTCGTACTCGCGGAGTCGTTCGAGTCGCCGGTAGACTGTCGGTTCCGAGACCCCGGCCCGATCGCTGAGCTCTGCCGCCGAGCGAGGCTCCTTCTTCGCCTCGACGAGGATCGTACGCGCACACTCGTCGCCGAGCAAATCCGCGAGCGCTTCGGGATCTCGCACCTCGGACACTGTAAGCGGGCCATCTCTTGGATCGTCAATATAGGTTGTGCCGTTCTGGGCTTTCTGTCTGGCTTCAGTCAGAGAAGCCATAAGAAACCACCATCCATATCAGCGCTCACGTGTCGAGTACGGATGTCGGACAGACAGACACGCACGCCCACAAGTGTACTCCTCCCGACGGTGTCTTGGACCGCTGCCTGCGACGATGTCGCCGCACAGTTAGGTTCCGAAGACGAACTCCTCATCGTCCACGATAGCAAGGACGACCCAGTTGTGGACCGAAACCCGCTCTCGGAGAACGTCCAGTTTATCCGTGCTGGCGACCCCGTCGGGTGTTCCGGGAAAGCAAATGCTATTGCCGCTGGGATGGAAGCCGCCAGTCACGACCGACTTGTCTGGACCGACGATGACTTTCATCACCCCCCGGACTGGCTTGACCGCCTCCACGAGGACTACGCCGAATACGGCCCGACAACGGAGTTACCGGCGTTCGTTGGTCAAGATCCGCTTGCAGTCCTGTTAGAGCCTGTATATGCCCTTGGGGGCACGCTCGGGACGTACATGGGCGACCACGCCTGGGGTGGGGCTGTCATATTTGACAGAAGTGATATTGACGAGGCGCAGTTTCTTTCGGAACTCCGCCAGACTATCAGCGACGACGGTCTCCTCGGGGAACACGTTGGTGTGAGGTCAATTCAACGCGTCCGCCGGGTACCAATGGGTGGAAGTCTCCGGCAGACGGTTGAACGACACGTCCGATTTAACCAGATTTTCGCAACACATGATCCAACAGTAGCGAAACTCTCCTTTGGTGTATTGATCGCTGTTCTCATCGGCTGTGTGCTATTTCCGCCCCTCGCGGTGGTTCTAACACTACTGAAAGCTGGGGTCAGTGCCAGTTTCGGGGTTCGACGAGCCTCGCTACTGCTGACGGTGCCGGCACTTGCTGCCGCTGTCCCTCTAGGGCTGTATGCTTTCGCCCGGGACACATTTGTTTGGGGAGGGCGACGGTATCGTTGGCACTCGAAGTTTGATGTGGAGGTACTGAATGAGTAGCGTTCTTTGAGCCTCGTTGATATGCCCAGAGATTTGTGCCTGCCAAATCTGCTTGATTCTCTGGCTGTGCGATGGGTCATATCCACTCGGACG
>JAQCNR010000436.1 GCA_028274925.1 Halovenus sp. | reverse complement strand
ACCGGTTTGCAGAGATAATCGTCGAACGGCATATCCAGCACGTCGAACCCCGGGTCGATTGCTGTAACCATGATCACACGGCCGGAAAACTCTCGCTCTGCGAGGTGGTCCAGCACCTCGTCACCGGACATTCCGGGCATGTGCCGGTCGAGCAGCACGATATCCACAGACTGCTCGTCGAGGACGTCGAGTGCCTGCTGTCCGTCGTAGACAGTCTCGATGTCACAGAGCCCGCGGAGTCTGAGTGCGTAGGCGTCGGCAACTTCCTTCTCGTCGTCGACGAGAAGCGCGGTGGGGAGGGTTTCACTCGCTGTGCTACTCATAAGCGTTCTTGCTTGCACGTTCGATAGCCACTGATATAATCTCTGCTATCTCCGTATTATGACAGTTGGCCCCGTATCCACAAAGTGTTTTAGCCACCACCCAGTGGTTTCCTGTATGAAAGCTGTCGTACTCGCCGCCGGGAAGGGAACCCGGCTGCAGCCGTTGACTGATGACAAACCCAAGGGAATGGTCGAAGTGGACGGCAAACCGCTTCTTACCCACTGTTTCGAGCAGTTGCTCGAAATGGATGTCGACGAACTGCTAGTCGTCGTCGGCTACAAGAAAGAAGCCATCATCGAACACTACGGCGACGAGTTCGATGGCGTCCCGATCACCTACGCACACCAGCGCGAGCAGAACGGACTCGCACACGCACTCTTGACTGTCGAGGAACACATCGACGACGACTTCGTGCTGATGCTCGGCGACAACATCTTCCGAGCGAATCTCGACGACGTGCTCTCTCGACAGCGCGAACAGCGTGCCGACGCCGCGTTTCTCGTCGAGGAGGTGCCCTACGAAGAGGCGAGTCGCTACGGTGTCTGTGACACCAACAAATACGGCGAAATCGTCAACGTCGTCGAGAAGCCCGACGACCCGCCGTCGAACCTCGTCATGACTGGCTTTTACACCTTCAGCCCCGAAATCTTCCACGCCTGTCATCTGGTCCAGCCAAGTGCCCGCGGCGAGTACGAGATTAGCGAGGCAATCGACCTGCTCATCCACTCCGGGCGAACGATTGACGCTATCCGGATGGACGGCTGGCGTATCGACGTAGGCTATCCCGAGGACCGCGACGAGGCCGAACGCCGACTGCAGGAACGTGCAGAGAGTGAGTCCGAGGCTGACGCAGACGAAGCCTCGAAGGAGAGCTGAGATGACCGCTGCAGGTGAGCAATGAACGAGGCGGTCGACCTTGTCGAGCGCTCGCTTTCGGACGAGACTGAAGCAGCGTTTCTCGCGCGCGTCAACGAACAGGCTGACCGACTCCGTGAGGCGCTTCACGACGGCAGCCTCGACAACCCGAGCTTTGCCGTTGGACTCGAGATGGAAGTCTACGGCGTCGACCCAGATTACCGGCTCGCGACGGTTCCCGACGCGAGTTACGAGGCCGGTGCGACGAAAGAACTCGGCGTGCACAACGCCGAAATCAACACTGACCCCGACCCGCTCACGGAGTCGGGACTCACCACACAGGCCGAGCGCATCGCCGCCCAGTTCGACGCGGCCGACGACGCCGCAGCGACCGGAGATGTTCGCCTCGTCACCGACGCGATGTGGACGGTCCCCCCGGAAGAAGGCAGCGAGGCATATCTCGGTGCTATCGACACGCGTGACGGCGTCGTCTTCGCGGAGAATATGCGGGCTGACCCACGATACACCGCGCTGGATAACGAGACTCTACGACTCACTGACGGCGCGATTAGCTTCGACGTGCCGGGTGTCGACCGAACCTTCCCCTCAATTCTGTTCGAGTCGCTGGCCACCTCGATTCAGCCACACCTCCAGATTCCCACTGCCGAGCGGTTCCCCGAGTACTACAACGCGGCGATTCGGACACTCGGGCCGGTGCTCGCGCTGTCGACCAACTCGCCGTTTCTGCCGCCGGACCTGTACACCGAAGATGCTGACCCGCAAGCGGTGCTCGACCAGACACACCACGAACTCCGTATCGCTGTCTTCGAGCAATCGATGAACGTCACGCCGTCGCCGAAGGTCCGGGTTCCGAGCGATATCGACCACCCCGAGGATGTTGTCGACCGAATCGTCGAGGATGACCTGTTTGGGCCGTTCCTCCGGGAGTGGATTACCGACGAGCCCCGGGACTCCTTTGGGGATGACAACTGGGAGTTTGCCTACAAGCGCTCGACGTACTGGCGGTGGCTGCGCTGTGTTATTGGCGGCGACCCGGTTGGTGACGGTAACGAGCGCTCACTGCGCATCGAGTACCGACCGATTCCAACACAGCCAACACTCGATGGCGTGGTCTCGATGCAGTGGCTCACTGTCGGGCTGATTCGTGGACTCGTCGAACGCGAGCACCCGCTGACCGACCTCTCGTGGGACCTCGCCGAGACGAGTTTCTACAATGCTGCCCGTGAGGGACTGTCCGGTACGCTGCACTGGATGACGGCCGACGGCGAGCAAACGACCGACACTGACCTGCTGTACGAGGACCTGTTCGAGACTGCCCGCGCTGGCCTCGCGGCTGCTGGTGTCGGAGAGCCAGCGATCGACGAGCGCCTCAGACCGCTCGAACGCCGGGTCGAGACTCGGACGACGCCGAGCATCTGGAAGCGAGAGCGTGTTCGCGAGCGCGTCGCGGATGGAGACGACCTCTCGACAGCAATCACGGCGATGCAGCGTCAGTATGTCGAGCAGAGTCGCTCGACGGACTCGTTCGCCGAGTGGTTATAGCTCGTGGCCACAGGCGCACTGGCCCATGCAATAAGTAGTCTCGTACTCCGCGAGACGCTCGAAACTAGCCGCAGTGTCGCCGCTCGTACCCCGTACTCTCGCGGCTGTTGCACCGTATGGCTCTGGCCCGACATCGAGTCTATCGACAATTTCTCGCTCCACGGCGTCGATGACTGCAACCTCGTCGTTGGTCTGGACTGGCACGTATAATTTCGACCGGCTCACGTCCCACGAGCCAACGAATGCGCTGCCGCCGAGGTCGAGACGGTCCTCGACGCTGCCTGCCTCCACGTCGACCACAGTCACGTCTTCGCTCGACCGCGTGAAGACGTAGCCGTACTCCGAGTTTGGCCCGATTTCGCTCGTCAGTGGGCCGCGGCCGAGTCCATCTGCCTGCGTGAGTCGAGCGCGTTCGACCGGTCGTGCTGGTTCGCTTACGTCCCAGAGACTCTCGGTGCCGCCGTCGCCGCCGTTGTTCTCGATTAACAGTGTCGTCCCGTCCCACGAGGCTGTCCCCATCCACGGCTCTGCTGGGCTGCTGGCCGTCGGTTCGACCGGAACCTGTCGTTCGATTTCGAAGCGCTCGATATCGATGACGGTCAGCGTGTCACCGAACAGGTCGGGCACGTAGGCGTACTCGCCGTCGGGGTGGATTGTCACGTCACAGGGCCCGGGACCGTCGTTGTCTCCGCGGCCACCCTCGTCGCTGCGGTCCAGTTCAGCGAGCACTCCGCCGAAACTATCCGAGTCTGGGTCGGCGTCGAGTTTGAACTGGCGGTGTGCTGGCTCGCGTGCGCTGACGACGACGTGGTCGCCGTCAGGGGTCTGTTCCTGCCAGTTCGCACCGGAGCCAGTTTCGATGTGGCGCTGTTGTTCGAGGCTTCCGACCTCAATTGCGCGAACGCCATCGTCGACGTTGAGCCACAGCGGACCAGTTCCATCCTCGACTAGTTGCGGGGTAAACTGGTTCGAGGGAAACGAGGCTGTCATTCCAATTGCCCGCGTGGCAACGACTTCGTCTGTCTCGCTGTCGATGACGCTCACAGTTCCGTCGCCGGTGTTGAAGATGTAGACCGTCGGCTTACTGACGAACTCGTCAGTGCCGTTATTGGTGCCGTCCTCGTCGCCACCAAGGCAGCCTGCCGTTGCCGTTGCCCCGGCCGCAGCGGAGCCAGCGAGCAGCACTCGCCGCGAGATGGCCGGGCGTGGCCGTTCGCTGTCGGTCGCGTTCGGATAGATAACCGAATCCGGATTCTCCATTGGCTATCCGTACGCGCGCTGGTGACTAAATCTCCTGCCCCCGTGTTCGGGCCACACATAGCCGCCGTCCAGAGCTTACGATGGTAGCTCTGGAACAAAGGTGGTTAACGAGTGGTAATGAAATGGCGAAGGTCTTTGAGCGTGTGGGCCGAACGTTGCCCGATGGCACCACAAGAGCTCCAATCTGACGCGCAGTGGGACTCACTTTACATCGATGGCGAGTGGCGAGCGGCAACTGGGGGGGAGACGATTCCTGTCGAGAATCCAGCGACACGCGAGCACTTCGCGGACGTACCGGCGGCGACAGTCGACGACGTTGACGAGGCCTACGAGGCCGCTGACCGCGCCCAGGACGACTGGGCGGCACTCGACCGCGCAGAGCGACTCGAATACGTCGAGGCGATGCTTGGACTCGTCCAAGAAAAGTACGCTGACATTGTCAGCCTCCTCGTCGAAGAGTCCGGCAGCAGCCAGAACAAGGCTGCCGCAGAGGTCGGCATCACGCTCGCAGACTTCGAGACGGCAATCGATGTCGAACCACCGGAACCCGAAGAACGCGAG
This sequence comes from Halovenus sp., assembly GCA_028274925.1. Taxonomy (GTDB): domain Archaea; phylum Halobacteriota; class Halobacteria; order Halobacteriales; family Haloarculaceae; genus Halovenus. The sequence goes on along the minus strand of JAQCNR010000436.1, from coordinate 15,558 downwards.
TCGGCCTTCCACAGCGACAAGACACACAACATCATTCAGGAACCAGTCGGGGTTGTCAGCGTCATTTCGCCGTGGAACTACCCCCTCCACCTGACGGCAAGAGCAGTTGCGCCCGCGATTGCGCTGGGTAACACCGTCGTCGTCAAGCCCGCACCCGACACGCCGGTCACGGGTGGGCTACTGCTCGCCAAGATTGCCGACGAGGCAGGACTGCCGGACGGCGTCCTCAACGTCGTCACCGGCAACGACGAAGAGATCGGGGACCACGTTTCGGGGCACCCGACACCACGCGTGCTCTCGTTCACCGGGTCGACGGCAGTCGGCAAGCACGTCGCCGGACGTGCCGGTGAGAATCTCGCCACGCCGACGCTCGAACTCGGCGGTAACGGGCCCTTCGTCGTTACCGAGGATGTTGACGTCGAGCAGGCCGCCCGAATGGGTGCGGTCGGGTCGTTCACCCACCAGGGGCAGGTCTGCATCTCGATCAATCGCCACCTCGTCCACGAGGACGTCTACGACGAGTACGTCGAGCATCTCGTCGAGTTTGCTGAATCGCTGAGCGTCGGCAACCCGGCCGACCCCGGCAACGACCTCGGACCGCTCATCAACGAGAGCCAGCGCGAGCAGATGGGCAACTTCGTCGAGGAGACAATCGAGCAGGGCGCGACGCTGGAAACCGGCGGCGACGGTGAGGACCTGTTCTTCCAGCCAACCGTCCTCTCGGGCGCGACCAACGAGATGACGGCCGCGTGTAACGAACACTTCGGACCTGTTGCGCCGGTTGTCGAGATTTCCTCCGACGAAGAGGCTGTCGAGGTTGCCAACGACACCGAGTACGGACTCGCGGCGGCGGTCACCTGCAACGACGAGGACCGCGCCTACGGCATCGCCTCCCAGATTGACGCCGGGATGGTCCACGTCAACGACCACCCGATTCAGGACGAACCGAACGCCCCCTTTGGCGGCATGAAAGACTCCGGAATGGGCCGGTTCAACGGCGAATGGGTCGTCGAGAAACTGGTCGAGCCAAAGTGGATTTCCGTCCAGCACGAAGAACGCGACTACGACCTGCTGTAGTCGGGGACGGCGCGGTGATTCGGTGAAGTCGGAAGCCTTTTATTGGTATCGCGGTGTACTATTGAATGCGCGCTGGTGGTGAGCAGACGCCTGCGTCTGCGAGGCTCAGCGTGAGCGAAGTGAGCGCTGGTGGTGTAGTGGTATCACAGGACCCTGCCACGGTCCTAACCCGAGTTCAAATCTCGGCCAGCGCACCTTCTTCGATCGCTACCTGATGAGAGCGGAGTTTCATCTCCGCTCGGGACGAAGCGATTTGCTGTGGTGCGGACGGCGAGATTTGAGCAGACGAGTCACAGCCCGGGAAGCGACCAGAGGGAGCGACCCTGAATGTCTCAGCGAGTTCAAATCTCGGCGATATAATTCATCCCCTTGTTCCCGGAAACACGGAAGCACCCCGGTTAGCTTCTTCCGGGTTTGGCCCTCACTCCGGTGTATGTCGACGGAACCCGAAGACGTAGTTGAGAAGCACACAACACAGACAGGACGCACGCTGCTCCAACTGAACGAGCAATCCGATGGGACGTGGATTGCGACGCAGATGGACATCGAACTCGAGGGAACTGGCGAAACTGCGGCTCTCGCTGCGATGGATTACTGCCGCAAAGTAGCCGAAAACGGCTGAATGCAAAGTCCCTCAGAAACCCATACGACACAGACCTGCGTTTATGACTTCCCAAGCCAAATACCCGGTAATGCCCAGACAGACGACGCGCTCGGGGACAGACGACCGGTTTCCGGTCCCACTACGCGGTGTCGCCGTCGATTCAGAGACGCGGTGTGCACACTGGGATTCGCCGGTGGATGTCGTTGCGCTGCGCTTTGGCTGCTGTGAGACGTACTATCCGTGTTTCGAGTGTCACGCCGCCGTCAGCGACCACGACCCAGTTGTCTGGCCACGCCCGCGATTCGACGAGCCAGCGGTGCTCTGTGGCGTCTGTCGCGAGACACTTACCGCGCAGGCCTACCTCGACAGCGACGATAGCTGTCCCCACTGCGGGGCTGAGTTCAATCCCGGTTGTCGCCGCCATCGCCACCTGTATTTCGAGATAACGCAGGAGTAACCGATACGAAACTGGCAATAAACAGAATCCGGCGCGCTACCAGCGAAAACACGACAGAAACCGTCGCTACGTCTGGTTGTTCCGTACGTGTGGCCACTACTCACACGAACGCTCACCTTTTTACGCTTCATCCCGAAGTAACGGACGATGGTAGGACACAACGGACTCAAACTGCGGATGGCGCTGGCGGGAAGCATGCTGTTTGGCTTCTACGCGGCGCTGGCCGCAGCAGTCATATGGACGTTCGGTACCGGAACGACCGTCCTCGCCCTCCTGTTGCTCGGTAGCGTCGGCTTCGTCGGCTTCCAGTACAAGTTCGGGAAGTGGATGGCGCTACGCAGCGTGGGCGCGGAGGATATGCCCGAACAGAGCAACGGCAGATACGACTACGCCCGCATCCAGCGGTCGACAGAACAGCTCTGTCGCGAGATGGATATCGACAAGCCACGGCTGATGGTCGCGGAAATGGGTGTTCCTAACGCCTTCGCTGTCGGCCGCAAGGGTGCCGGCGTCGTAGTCATCTCGAAGGAAATCATCCAGCTACTCGACCACGACGAACTCGAGGGCGTTATCGCCCACGAACTGGCCCACATCAAGAACCGCGATGTCGTCATTATGGTGCTCGGCCAGTCCATCGCGTCGATGGTCGGTATCGTCGTCCAGTGGGCGTACATCCTCGGTGGGGAGCGAAATATCGCGACTTACTTTGCCGGGATGATTCTCGGCACTATCGCGCAGATGATAGTGATGATCTTCGTGATGGCAATCTCGCGATACCGGGAGTACGTCGCCGACAACGACGCAGCCACGTACACTCGCAATCCCGACGCGATGGCTCGCGCACTCGAGAAGATTAGCTCCGGCGCACAGGGCAAGGAGATGAAAGGCGAAGACACCGTCAACGCCCTGTGTATCTTCGGATCCGGCGGCAGTTTCCTCCAGAAAATCTTCTCGACGCACCCGCCGACGGAGAAACGAATCGAGCGACTCCGCTCGAAGAACTCGAGTTACTGAACCTCCGAGTTCGGTCCCCGCTTTTCGGCTTTTTTGAGCCCACGTAGAGCGATTGGACCGTCACAGCTCCGACGATAACCACTATGAGTGTCGCTCACTGATACTCGGCCGATGGATATCTGTGTGTTCGGTGCGGGTAGTCTCGGCACGCTGATCGGCGGCGTGCTCGGCCAGTCCCACGACGTGACGCTGGTGGGTCGCGAGCCCCACGTCTCTGCAATCGGGCGCGAGGGCGTTCAGATCAGCGGCGCCATCGAGATGACAACCCATCCACGGGCCGACACCACGCCACCAGACGCCGCTGACCTCGCTGTCGTGACGGTCAAAAGCTTCGACACACCTGCGGCCGCCGACGCCCTCGCCGAGTGCTCACTCGACGCTGTCCTCTCCCTCCAGAACGGGCTGGGCAACGAGACCACACTCTCCAACCGACTTGACGCCGACGTGCTGGCTGGCACCTGCACGTATGGCGCTCGCCGCGGCGACGCAGGAACAGTCGAGTGCACCGGAATCGGTACTATCGAAATTGGCGCACCTGACGGCGGCGAGTCCATGCTCGCTCGCCGGGTCACCGACGCCTTCCAGACGGCTGACCTCGTCACAGACTACTCGACGACGATGCCACACCGCCTCTGGACGAAACTGGCGGTCAACGCCGGCATCAATGCGACGACGGCGCTCGCTCGCGTTCCCAATGGCGCACTGCTGGATGGCCCGGCGGGAACAGTCGCCGACCGGGCAGCCCGGGAAACGGCCCGTGTCGCCAGACAGGAAGGTGTCGACCTGCCCTCCGAATACGCCGTCGAACAGACTCGCCACGTCGCTGAGGCAACGGCCAAGAACACCTCCTCGATGCAACAGGACATCCTCGCGGAGAAGCGGACTGAAGTCGACGCAATCAACGGCTACGTCGCCGAGACGGCAGCCGAGGAGACGGCAGTCCCGGTCAACGAGACACTCGCAGCGCTGCTCCGTGGCTGGGAGCGCGAACGTGGCCTCCGCTAACTGGGGGCAAAAAACTCGGAAAACGCGACCAGATCAGAACGGCGCGTCAGGACCTTCGTCGCTGTCAGCGTCGCCCGTGCCTTCGCCTGGGAATGATGGCTCCATTCCGTCTGCACCGCCAGCCATCCCTTCGTTACCGCCCGCGCCGGTATCGGCGTGGACTTTCTCGATTTCGGGAATCTCTTTGGTCATTCGGGTCTTGATCGCCTGAATCGTCATTGGGGAAATCCCACAGCCCGAACAGGCGCCGCCGAGCTGAATCGACACCGTCCCTTCCTCGCGGTTGAGGTCCTGAATCGCTGCACTGCCGCCGTGCATCTGGATCTGCGGGAAGTTTCGGCGCAGGAAGTTGGTGATCCGCTCGCGGAGTTCGTCGTCAGGGTCTTGGTTCTCAGTCTCAGTACTCATTGTATTCTCTGGTACGTATTGATTGGGCTTAGGCTTTGGGTCTCACACGTTACTCGACGAGGCCGAACACCGTCTGCAGTTCGGACTCGATCTCCTGTTCGTACCGCTCCATGATTGTTGCAAGCTTCTCTTCGTCGACGAGGATGCCCGACAGCCGGCCCTCGATATCGTCTGGCAGTTCGATTCGGAACTCGCCGTCGCCCTCGTAGAACGGCTCGCTTTCGGCCAGTACGTGCTGGTCGATGGCGTGAATCAGTTCTGAATCGTACTGGTCGTTCATCGTCTCGAAGGCACTCTTGTACGCCCGCTGGAGTTCGGGGAAGTAGTGCTGGTACTTGTCCTCGAATTTCTCGGGGTCGAAATCAGCCATTGCAAGGACTTGGCTGTCGACGGGCAAATTCTTACTGTTTCTGTCTCTGGGCTACCCGACCTGTGTTGCGATGAGGTCGTCAGCCCGGTCGACAAATTCCTCTTTTTTATCGTCGGGAATTGTCGCGCCGGCGGCGATATCGTGGCCGCCGCCGTCGCCGCCAACCGCACGTGAGGCCTCACCCATCACTGCCGAGAGGTCCAGTCCCTGTCCCACGAGACGACCTGTGCCCCGCGCTGAGACCTTCAGTTCCTCCTCGTTCTTGCGGGCGAATGCAATGATTGGGCTGCTCCCGTCGACGCCGTCGACACCCAGCGCCATCCCTGCGACAATCCCGACAATTGTCTCACGAATGTCATCGCCAGCGTCGAAATACTGCAGATTCCCCACCGTCTCGACGCCCTGCTCTTTGACCTGTTCGAGTCCTTCCGAGAGATTTCGGCGATGGGTTTCGAGTAGCCGCCTCGCCTGCTCGAATGCCTCCTCGCGGTCACCGAGACAGACTGCGAGCCCCACGTCCGCCCGTTCATACCGGGCAGTTGCGTTCAGTAGCGTCGAAAACTCACTGGCGTCGCGCAGACTGGTTCCCGGTTGCTCGTCGGTCAGAGTGTAGGTCGTTCCGACCAGTCGTTCGGCTTTCCCTGGCGGGACGCCACGTTCGAGCGCTCGCTGGAGCAGCGCGCTGACGACGGTCTGTTTCTCGTCGTCGTTCAGGTCGACCCACCGTCGCCACTCCCCGTCGCCATCGGGTGTCTTCAGGTCGACCGATAATTCTTCGAGAAACGACACCGCGCCCGGCTCGTTGTTGGTGATGCCCGGAATCCGCACGTCAGTTGCGTACTCTAACAGTTTCGGCAGCGGACGAGTCTGCTTGCCGTAAATTGCGATGTCCTGTTTCTCTTCGAGCACGCCCGCTTCGGTCCCTTCCTCCACGAGCGCTCGGTTCGCGCCGACGAGTTCGCCGTCGACGGCCTGCATATCTCCGACTGCGCCAACAACCGCCAGCGCGGCCAGGTCACGGTTGTCTTCCTCTTGGTCGGCCTCCTCGGCCAGTGCCCGCGCAAGCAGATAGCTCGCACCCGCTCCGGAGAGTTCGGACGCGCCGTCGAGTCCCTCTAGCAACGGGTTCAGGTGGTATTCGGTTTCGGCGTCGGCGGGCTGGTGGTGGTCCGCAATGATTGGGACGAAATCGCCCGCCTGTTCGTGACGGGAAATGTCGTCGAGTTGCCCGCTCCCGAAGTCCGTAAAGAGGACCGTTTCGAACTCTCGTGCGGCGATGCTTGCAATCTCGGTTTCGTCCAGTTGGTTCTTGAAGACGACTTCGTGGTCGAGGCCTGCTCGTTCGAGCGCCTGCGAGGCGATTGCGGCGCTGGTCAGGCCGTCGGCGTCGATGTGTGAGGCCAGTAGTACGCGGTCACTGTCCAACAGTCGACGTGCACACGACCGGGCGCGCTCGTCGAGTTCCGGAACCGGCATTAGCTCACCTTGGGTCGGTATCGCTCTTAAGCTTCCGGCTCCCTGTCGGCGAGCCACGCCACTGCTTCGAGAAAGCCATCACCAAATGAGGTTGTCGTCACGTAGTCGGCAGTCGACTTTGCTTCTTCGTCGGCGTTACCGACAGCAACACTCGTCCCTGCAACCTCGAACGTCGAGACATCGTTGACCGAGTCGCCGATTGCGACACACTCCGTTGGCGCAATGTTCCGTTCCTCGGCGAGGACTTCCAGTGCACGGCCTTTGCTCTGCTCGGGCGATTTCACGTGATACGCGTAGCCCGTATCGACGACTGTGAGGCCGTGGTCCTCGGCAATTGCTTCGAGCGGTTCGAGCGGTGACTCGCGGCTGACCGCAATCTCGGTTTCGCGCCAGCGGTTGACCAGGTCTGTTTCGCCCCACCCGAGGCTGTATCCCTGCTCGCGGTACTGCTCGACCACCGCCGTCGCTGCCTCCCGGTCGCCAGTGAACCGCAGGCTTCCCTCCCGGCCAGCCAGCGCAACACCGCCGTTCTCGGCGATAACGAGCACGTCGAGGCCAAGAAACTCACAGAGGGCCACTGGATAGGGCATTGCTTTTCCGGTCGCCACAATCACAGGTGCAGGCCAGCCACGGAGGACGGGCATCACGCGGGGGTCGAGTGCCCGTTGGTCGTCAGTGAGTGTCCCGTCGATGTCGGCGACCAGCGGCCCCAGCGTCTCCGGCAACGCCGCCGCCATCTCCGCCGTCTCCTGGAAATCCATACCGGCTGTTGGGTCGGCCAGCCCTTGCGGGCTTCGACTCTGTCTCCCCGGCCACAAACCTCTTTGAATCCTCGGGTGTAGCTATCCCATGGGTTCCCCGCTGTTCATTGGCCCGCTTGGCTTTCTCATCTCCGCACTCATCCTAATCGTGCTGGTGCTCGTGGTGCTACGGGTCGTCGTCAGTCTCGCGTGGAAAGTAATAGTCGCCGCCGCCGTCGTGCTCGGCATCCTCTGGCTGCTCGGTGCGGTCAGTCTGGGTCCGCTCGGAGCGCCGCCGGTCTGAGCTCAGTACTCCCGCTCGATGAGATAGTCGGCAATATCGTCGAGCAGATTGTGGGCTTCGTTGTCCGGAAGTGTATCCAGATGTGATTTGCCGCTGTCAACCAGTTCCTGTGCAGTCGAGCGAGCGTACTCGATACTGCCGACAGATTCGAGTTGTGCAACAGCCTCGTCGATTTCGGCCTCAGTCACCTCTTCGACGGTATCCGACGGGACAAGGTGGTCCACGTCGATGCCGTGGTCGCGAGCGTGGACGGTGATAATCGTCCGTTTACCCTCGACGAGGTCACTGCCGCGCTGTTTGCCGAGTTTCTCCGTCGGCGTCGTCAGGTCGAGCAGGTCGTCCTGAATCTGGAATGCACGGCCCACGTCGAGACCGTAACTGTGTAGCGGGTCGACGGCGTCGTCGTACCCCAGCAGAACTGCCGGAATGGACGCCGCTGCGGCGTACAGTACTGCCGTCTTCAGTTCGACCATCCCGAGATACTCGTCGGGTGTAACGGCTGCTCGCTTCTCGAACTCGATGTCCAGCGATTGGCCCTCACAGATCTCCGTACAGGTCGTTGCCAGTTCCGAGAGCGCTCGCACGGAGCGGTCGGCCGGCGCACCTGTGTCCAGCATATTCTCGAAGGCCTTGGAGTACAGCGTATCACCGGCCAGAATTGCCGTCGAGAGGTCGTACTCTCGGTGGACTGCCGGGACGCCGCGGCGCATATCGTCGTCATCCATGATGTCGTCGTGAATCAGCGTGAACGACTGGATGATTTCGATGCTGACCGCGGCAGCCATAATATCTAGCTCGTTGCCCTCGGCGGTTGGGAAGTTTCGATAGCCTTCGGACTGTGGTTCGACGTCGGCGAGCGCCTCGGCGGCCAACAAGAGGATGGTCGGCCGGAGTCGCTTGCCGCCGGCTTCCAGCAGATATCGTGAGGCCTCGTAGAGGCGCTGTGGCTTTTCAATCGGCAGGTCCTCGCCGATAGCGTCGTTGACCAATCGCCGTCGCCGTTCGAGTGCGGCCTCGACTGCCTGCTGGCGGGACATTGTTACTCGACCAGCGTGATCAGGTTGCCGTTCCGGGTGACGTGCAGGTCACGACCCACTTTGTAGCCCTGATTCTCGGCGAGAGTGACGTAGTCGGAGTAGCCGCTCATATCTTGGTGTGCCGGGATGACGTTCTGTGGCTGTAGCGCGTCGAGCATCTCGTAGTGGCCTTCCTTGTTCAGGTGGCCCGAGACGTGGATGTCGTCGTAAATCCGTGCGCCCTGCATGCCGAGCAGTTTCTCGGACTGGTAGCGCTGGCCCTCGTTCGTCGGTTCGGGGATGACCCGTGCCGAGAACAGCACCTTGTCGCCGTCGTCTAGTTCGTACGGCGTCTCGCCACGGCCCATTCGAGTGAGCATCGCTCGCGGTTCGCCCTGGTGGCCGGTGACGATTGGCAGGAACTTCTCCTTCCCTTCGTTCATGATCCGCTTGAACGTCCGGTCGACTGATTTCCGGTGGCCGTACATCCCAAGGTCCTCTGGGAAGTCGACGAAGTCGAGTCGCTCGGCAGTGCCGGAGTATTTCTCCATCGACCGACCCAGCAGCACTGGCTGGCGACCAATATCGTCGGCAAACTCGACGAGTGACTTCACACGAGCGATGTGTGAGGAGAACGTCGTTGCGACGATACCGCCGTCGTAGTCCTCGATGCTGTGCATCACGTCTTTGAGGTGGCGACGAGCGACCGACTCAGAGGGCGTGCGGCCCTTCTTGCCGGCGTTCGTACAGTCCTCGATGTAACAGAGAACGCCCTCGCCTTCGCGGCCAATCTCGCGGAATCGTTCCATGTCGATTGGGTCGCCGATGACCGGCGTGTGGTCCATCCGTTTGTCGAGGCCGTAGACGATTGCTCCTTCCGGCGTGTGAAGCACCGGGTTGATGGCGTCGATAATCGAGTGCGTGACATTGACGAATTCGAGTTCGTTCTTGTCGCCAATCGACATCGTCTCGCCGGGGTCCATCTTCACGAGGTCGTTCTGGACGCCGAACTTCTCTTCGCCCTGAATCTGCTGTTTGACGAGTTCGATTGTAAAGGGTGTCGCCACAATCGGTGCGTCGTATCGGTGTGCGAGTTTCGAGATAGCGCCGATGTGGTCAAGGTGGCCGTGTGTCGGCACGATGGCTTTCACGTCACCTTCGAGTTCGGACATAATTCGGTCGTCCGGGATGGCACCCATATCGATGAGGTCCAGTGAGTGCATCCGCTCCGTTTCCACGTTGTCGTGGATCAGTACCTTCGAGAGGTCGAGGCCCATGTCAAAAACGACGACGTCATCGCCTGCGCGTACCGCCGTCATCTGTCGGCCAACCTCTTCGTATCCGCCAATTGTCGCAATTTCGATTTCCATTGTGATCACGCCGAGGCGATCGCCACGCTCGGGCGGACCGGCGACCACAAACACAGCCAACTAATCAGCCGGTCCGTGGCCCCGACACTGTCGGTCGACCGCCGTCGGACGGCGTGGCCACGAGGCCAGTGCCGTCGTCAGTGGCGGTGCGCCGGTCGCCCGCTTCTCCCGTGGCGACCGTTCGCTCGGATACGGAATGTTCGCACGGCGAGGGTAAAAAGAACGTCGGTTGGCCCGTCGTTACTCGTCGTCGAAATTATCAGCTAACGGATCAGAACTCGGGTTTCCGGCGGTTTCGACGTCTTCACGGGCCTGTTCGTCGGGTTCGTCCTCGAACTCGAATCCGCCAGTCGACTCGTCGGCCTCGTCTGCTGGTGGCTCGTCGTCCGCACTCTCGGCACTCCCGAAGACGATTTCCTCGGCAGTCTGCTCACGGCCGCCCGCTGCACTGGCCTCGTCCTGTGGCTGCTGTTGGGTTGCTTGTGCGGACTGTTGGTCCTGTGGCTGCGCTCCTGCGGGGGCCTGCTGGGCCTGTCCGCGCTCGACCTCTGGCTCCGCTTGTTGAGCAGGCTGGCTCTCTGCGGGTGGCTCTGGCTCCTGTGGTGGCTCAGTCTCAGCTGGTTGCTCGGGCGCGTCGGCAACGACTGGTTGCTCCTCGGCAGGTTTTTCGCTCTGTTCGTCGGTCGCTGTTTCACTCTCTTCGGATTCCGCTGGGCCGACAGTGAGGTCGACGGCAGGGTCGGCGTTCGCTTGCGCGACGCCGTCGGCAATCAGCTTGTAGATGAGCCCAAACTGTCCGCTGACGAGAATACTGAAGCCCAGCACGGCGAGGATGAGTCCGCCAGCGATGTACGGTGTCTCTGCGGCCCCTGTTCCCCGCCACGCCAGAATCTCTGGGACGGCGAGCGCAGCGCCGCCGGCGAGCGCGCCGCCACCGAACAGCACGACGAGCACGAAGAGACCGAACAGCCGAATCCCGTATTTGAAACTCTCGGAAAACGATGTCGTAGCCATACCGTGGGCAACGTCTGAAACCCGTAAATGCATTTCGGCAGCCCGGTATCCCGAACAGTTCTGCCGCCGGCTGACCACCTCTGCGGGGAGTAATCTTGGCCTACCTGACGACAGTGCCCGCGGTTCCGGTGTCGAGAAACTCGCCGAGGCTCTCGGGGTCGAAAATCGAGGCCGGTGTCTCCAGTCCCAGCAGACTGCGGACTTTCCCCGCCATCCCGCCGGTGACATCCGTCGACTCGCTGCCGCCGAGTACGTCCACCACCGACTCGAAGGAGTCGATTTCTGCAATCACATGTCCCTGTTCGTCCAGCACGCCGGGGACCGTCGAGCATACCCCGACCCGGTCGGCGTCCAGTGACGCCGCCAGCGCGACGACGACCGTATCGCCGCTTATGATCGTCCCACCCTTCCCAGCGGAGGCGATAACGTCGCCGTTCAGCACCGGGACGAACCCTTCGCCGAGCATCGTCCGGACGCTGCCGTCAGCGAGATGTACGTCCTCATCTGCGTCACGGAAGCCAGCGGCGAGCGGTGCAACTGGAAGTGGGTCGACATCCGATTCTGCGAGCGTGTCGAGCACTGCGTCGTTCAGACGCCCCATTGCCCGATGAATTGCGAGCAGGCCCGCGCCATCGTGGCTCCCCTCGGTACGGGAGACGCCGTGTTCGGCGGCGTGGTGGTGGCCGAAACTGCCCCCGCCGTGGACGACAACTATCTCGCCGCCCGCAGCGACGAACTCGCCGATCTGTTCGGCCGCCGCCGTGAGCGCGTCCTCGTCGACAGTTTCGGGTTCGTCTTTGTCGGTGATGACGCTGCCGCCGAGTTTGAGAATCGTCGTCACGATTGCTCCTCCACGCGAACACCTTCGCCGTCGAGTTCTGCCCGCAGTGCCTCCTCGCAACCGGGCGTGTACTCCAGTGCGGTGATAGTCTCTGGCGAGCCATCCAGTGCGACGATACAGCCGCCACCGCCAGCGCCGGTCAGTTTCGCGCCGTGGGCACCCCCATCTCTCGCTGCCCACACCATCGCGTCGAGCGACCGTGAGGAGACGCCAAGCGCCGACAGCAGGCCGTGATTGAAGTTCATCAACTGGCCGAGTTCGTCGAGGTCACCCTCGGCCAGTGCGTCCTCACCTCGCCGGACGATGTCGCCGATTGCTTCGACTGTGTCGGCGGCAAAGTCGTACTCCTCGCGTAACGCTCGGACGCCGGCAACGAGTGCGCCGGTATCGCCCGCGCCGCCGTCGTAGCCGATGACGAAGGGGAGGTCTGGTGTCCCAATCTGTCGGCAATCGTCTCCTTCCACGCGGACTGCGCCACCCATCGCCGAGCAGAACGTGTCTGCACGGGAGGCCTGTCCGTCCTGGACCGCGTTTTCGACCTCGTATGCCCGTTCAGCAATCTCCTCGGGCGGGAGTTCGACGCCGAGTTCGCGTGTGCCGGCGTCGATGGCCGCGACGGCAACTGCTGCCGAGGAACCCAGGCCTGCGCCGAGCGGGATTTCGCTGTTAATCTGGACCTCGAATCCGCTGCCGTCGACACCTGCTGCGTCTTCGACTTGGGCGATTGCCTCGTTGACGTAGCCCATTGCGGCCTCGACGAGGGAGTCCGCTACGTCGATGTCGGGCCGTCCGGAGGCGTCGCCGTCGTACTCGACGGTGAAGCCATCGAGCGAGAGGTCGTTCGCTTGAACGCGCAACCCCTCGCTCCGTTCCGTGACGGTGACTTCTGCCCGCAATTCAATCGCACACGGCACTGCTGGTTCGCCGTAGACGACTGCGTGCTCCCCAAAGAGATACACCTTGCCGGGAGCGCTGGCTGTGACCATATCTCCCCTGTGTGGGGGACGGTGTTTTAGATATCGGTTTCGCGGCTACTCTGTCGGATACCACGCCAGTTCGTGGTCGGCGATAATCGAGACGCTCACTGGCTGGCCGTACTCGAAGGTCTGGACGTGGTTGTGCAGACAGCGCAGTCGTGACCCGCTGTTGAGTTCGACGCCGTAGACGAAGTTTGGTCCGTTGTACTGGCGGTGGACGATTGTTCCGTCTGCAGTCGATTCGGCGACTGGCGTCGCTTCGAGGTCGTCCGGGCGCACGAGCACGTCGATTTCCGCGCCGTCGTACGCGTCGACGGGGCCGTTGAGCTGTGAGATGTCGAACGACCCAATTTCGGTGTCGACAGTCTCACCGCGAACCCGTCCCGTGAGAAAACTCGCTCGGCCGAGGAAACTCGCGACGAACCGTGATTCCGGATTCTCGAAGACCAGTTCGGGCTTGCCGATCTGCTCTAACTGGCCGTCGTTGATGATCGCCACACGGTCAGAGATAGAGAGTGCTTCTTCCTGGTCGTGGGTGACCGAAATTGCGGTCACGCCGGCTTCTTTGAGGATTCGTCGGACCTCTTGGCGCATCTCGATTCGCAGGCGCACGTCGAGATTCGAGAATGGCTCGTCGAGCAACAGAATATCCGGTTCCGGGGCCAGCGAGCGAGCAAGCGCGACTCGCTGCTGCTGGCCGCCCGACAGCGCTTCGGGGTACTTCTCGCTGTGTTCTTCCAGGTCGACGAGTTTGAGCAGTTCGTCGAGTCGCTCCGCCTGGCGCTCGCTGTCCCAGTCGTCGATGCCGAACGTGATGTTTTCGGCGACGGTCAGGTGTGGGAACAGCGCGAACTCCTGGAACACGAGGCCGACGTTTCGCTCCTCTGGCGGGACTATTTCGGTGCCGCTGGCGACTTGCTCCCCGTCGATTGTAATTTCACCGCTGGTTGGCTGCTCCAGTCCGGCAATCATCCGCAGCGTGGTTGTCTTTCCACAGCCCGAGGGACCGAGCAGCGTCAGCAACTCGCCCTGACTGACAGATAGCGAGAGTTCTTCGACGGCCGTCTCGATACCGTACTCTCGCGTTAGCCCGTCAATTTCTAGAACGGTTGCTTCTGTCTCTGCCTCGTGTTCTGTCTCCCAGCCTAGTTCTGGCTCCTCGGTCCGAACACGCCCATCGAGTTTTTGTCCTGACATACTCACAGATTGAGGGCCCCGAGAAGCCGAATATCCGCGGGACACTCGTATTACTGCTTCTTTTTAGGCAAACCAAAAGTATCTGTCGGTTGCGCTGGCTCCCAGCCACCGAAACCGACACATTCCCGGGGTGAGCAGGTGGGGTATGGACGTTGCAGTACTCGGTGCGTCGATGACGCCCTTCGGCGAGCGCGACGCCTGGATACAGGAGTTACTCGCCGACGCCGCACTCGACTGTCTCGATGACGCAGGTGTGCACCCAGACGCCCTTGACCACGTCTACGTCTCGAATATGGCCAGCGGCGAGTTCGAGGGCCGAACTGGCGTGATGAATGCGCTCGTTGCCGACATCGGCGCAACGCCAGCCTACGCACAGCGTGTCGGCCAGACCTCCGCGTCTGGCGGTGCAGGACTGTACGCTGCCTGGCAGTCGATTGCCTCCGACGCAAGTGAGATGACACTGCTCGTCGGCGGCGAGAAGATGACCCACACCACCACCGGCGACTCCTCGGACATCATCGCCTCGCTCACGCATCCCGTCGAGTACAGCCACGGCGTGACGCTGCCCTCCTTTGCAGGGCTGACTGCCCGGGCGTATCTCGACCGCTACGATGTGCCCCGAGAGAGTCTGGCCGAGGTGGCTGTCAAGAACCACGACAACGCCCTCGACAACCCGAAGGCTCAGTTTCACAAGGAAATCACCGTCGAGGACGCACTCTCGAGTCCAGTCGTTGCTGACCCACTCAGGCTGTACGACTACTGCCCGGTGACAGACGGCAGCGCAGCCCTGCTGTTCTGTCCGGTTTCGGTCGCCGAGCAATACACCGACGAGTACGTCGAACTGAGTGGTGTGGCGGGCGCGAGCGACACGCACGTGGTCCACGAGCGCGACGACCCGACGTGGATGGGCGCTGTCGCCGAGAGCGGGCAACAGGCCTTCGAGATGGCCGACTGCGAACCCGAGGACATCGACGTGATGGAACTCCACGATATGATGACGCTGCTGGAACCGCTGGAACTGGAAGCGCTCGGATTCGCTGACCGCGGAGAGGGCTGGCGCTTCGCCGCCGAGGGTAAGACGACCCGCGACGGTGAGTTGCCCGTCAACACCTCTGGTGGGTTGAAAGCCCGTGGCCATCCCCTCGGCGCAACTGGTGTCGCACAGGCGGTCGAACTGTACGACCAACTACTCGGCCGGGCAGGAAAGCGTCAGGTCACCGCCAACCGCGGACTCACCTGTAATGTCGGTGGCTTCGGCAACTGCGTCACCACCGCAATCTTCGAGAGGGGAGCATGACCGACGACGAACTCCTCGCTCACGAGTGTCCGAACAGCCATCTGAGCTATCCCGCCCACGCACGCTGTCCCGAGTGCGGGCAAGAGCAAACTGAGACAGTGGACCTGTCGGCCCAGACTGCCGAGGTCATCACGTGGACGAGCGTCGGCGCGTCGCCAACTGGCGTTCGTGAACCGAATCCGCTCGCAATCGTCGAGTTCACTGTCGGAGAGCGAACCGTCCGCGCTCTCGGCGGCACAACTGCGGATGTCGACGTTGGTGACACGGTCGAACCGGTCTTTGTCGAGCAACTCCGCGACCCGGACGTGAGCATCCGGGCGACGGAAAGCCAGTCGTGGAGTGGCTACCGGTTCGCGCCAGTTGAGTAGTAAGCGACTGGTCGCACTGGCTC